>JAYUZI010000046.1:0-6069 GCA_043751915.1 Gammaproteobacteria bacterium
GCCAGGCTCATGCGGTGCGAATACTACACGGCTTGCGCGGTCTGCGGCGCCTCGCTGAGGACAATGTTCTCGACCGTGCCGTTGGCCACCGCCGCATACAGCGGGAGCTGTTCGAGGACGTCGGCGATCGGCACCGGCCGGCCGATGGCGAAGCCCTGCGCGTAGTCGACACCGAGCTGCGCGACACGATGGCGGATCTCATCGGTCTCGACGTACTCGGCCACGGTGATCAGCGACATGGCGCGCGCCAGCTGCGCGATCGCCTGGATAGTCGATTCGGCCTTCGAGTCTTTCAGCACATCGCGCACGAAGCTGCCGTCGATCTTCAGCATCGAGATCGGCAGCGAGCGCAGGTAGGCGAGCGAACTCAGGCCGGTGCCGAAGTCATCGAGCGCGATGCCGCAACCGAGCTTGCGCAGGCGCCGCATCAGTACCTCGGCGTGACCGAGATTGCCGATGGCCGCGCTCTCGGTGAGCTCGAAGCACAGCGCCTCCGGATTGAGGCCGCTGGCGGCGATCTGTCCGATGAGAAACTCGGTGAACGCGCCATCCTTGAGCGATTGGCCGGAACAGTTGATCGTGAATACGACCGGACTCGTGGCCAGCAGCTCGGCGTGCGGCCGCAGCAGGCGCAGTGCCTCGGCGACCACCCAGCGGTCGATCTCCGGCATGAGCTGGTAGCGATGCGCAGCCGACATGAAATGATCGGGCCCGATCGTCTCACCGTCCGCGCCACGCATGCGCAGCAGCAGCTCGAAGTGCGGCTGGTGGTGTGTCGAGCCGAGCGGCAGCAGCAGCTGCGCGTTCAGGTGCAGCCGTCCCTCGGTGATCGCTGAACGCAGATCGGTGATGACATTGATGTCGGTGAAGCGGCGGATGATGCTCTCGTCGGCTTCCTGGAACACCTCGACCCGGTTGCGGCCGCGATCGTTGGCGGCCTTGCAGGCGGTCTCGGCCGCGGCGAAGGCGTGCGTGAATTCCTGCGCGCGCGGTTCGACCGCGGCGACGCCGATGCTGATCGAGACCGTCAGGGTGCCATTGCCGATCGTGGCGCCGAGCTGTTCGGCGCCCTGGCGGAGCGACTCGGCGAAGCGCGCCGCATCGTCGAGCCCGACAGGCAGCAGCACTGCAAAGCGGTCGCCGGAAATGCGCGCGGCAATGGCGCCGGGCGGCAAGCGCTTGCGCACCATGTTGCCGAGCTGCGCTATCACCTTGTCGCCGACATGCATGCCGTAGCTGTCATTGATCACGTGCATGCGGTTGGTATCGACCGCGAGCGCACTCCACCAGCGCTGTACGCTGGTGTGCTGCCGCAGCGTACTGTGCACGCGCTGTTCGAAGGCCGGGCGGTTCAGGAGCCCGGTGAGGGAGTCGTAGCTCGCGGCGATGACCGTGCTCACGCGCCGCGACAGGAGCTCAGCGAGCCGCGCCTGGCGTGGCGTGAATTCGCTCATCGTCAGCGGCCGGAACAGCGCCAGTACGCCGATTGCGCGGCCATCCGCGCGCTGGATGGCGCAGGACAGCAACCGGTAAGCCTTGTCGTCGCCGGTCCCCTGCAAGCGGATCTTGTTGACGATGACCGCCTCACCGCGCAATTGCGCGGTCGACATCAGGTGCCGGTGGGCACGGGCCACGATGCTCGCCTCGATCGCATGTTCGGCCTGCTGACGCACCAGCACCAGCCCCTTCTCGGGCACGATGATCGCCGCGAGACCACCCTGAATGTGCTCGACTGCGGCGCGCAGCACGGCCTTGAGCTCATCGCCCGCGCCGTCATCGGCCGCAGCGTCACCGCCCGCAGCGTCGCCGCCGCTGACGGACAGTAGCATGTCCAGGTCCTGGTCCTGCTCGGCGAGCGAGCCGCTGAGATTCATGATCTGCTCGCGATTGACCAGCTCGCGCGCCAGGATTTCCAGCGCCGGCCGCACCAGCGCATACACGAAGGCCAATGTGCGCTGCTCGCTCTGCTGTCCCGCCTTGCAGCGCACCAGCACCGCGGCGAACGGCGCCAGCGGCGCACTCGTGCCCGGACGCCACAGCCAGAATATATAGATGGGTTCGCCATCCGTGATCCACACCCCGGGCACACCGGGTTCCTCGGCGGCTGCGCGCATCGACTCGCCCACCAGCCGCGCCAGCGCGGTGTCCGCCACCATGTCGCTCGACCAGATGATTTCGCTGTGCGCATCGAAGATTGACAACCCAGTCATGCGCGGCAGCAGCGCACGCAGCAGCTGGGTGTAGGTCTCGAATTCGGACCCGCCCGGGTTGCTGCTGGCTGGCGTAGCTTTTAGAAGCATGAGGTTCTATCGCCGGCAAGCATCGGGCAAAGCGCGCCCCGGGGCTTTGAACCGGTTCGCGCTTTAGTTAAATGGAGCGGGCATTCGTCGTCAGTCCGTGACGCCGAAACTGTGACGCGGTTCCGAGGCGCAGGGGCGACCTGGCAGGGCGCTTCCCTAAGGCCGACGTTGGCGGAACCAGGGGCGTGGATCGATCGGCTTGCCGGCGCGGCGGATCTCGAAATAGAGCTGCGGCTGGGGGCGGCCACCGGTATCGCCGGCCGCAGCGATGACCTCGCCGGCGGCCACCGCTTCGCCCGCTGACTTGCGCAGCTGATCGTTGTAGCCGTATAGACTGAGGTACCCGGCGCCGTGATCGACGATGGTGAGGAGCCCGAGACCGGGAAGCCAGTCGGCGTAGATCACGCGGCCGGCGGCAACCGCGCGCACCGGCGCGGCATGTTCGGTCGCCACCACCATGCCGTCCCAGTCGACGCCGCTGGCGCGCGTGTCCCCGTAGCTGGCCACCACCCGTCCGGCAACCGGCCAGTCCAGCCGGCCGCGCAGGCGACCGAAACCACTGCCGTCATCGGGACCCGCACGCGGTGCTGCCGCCCGGGCGAGTTCGCGCAGCAGCCGCTCCAGGTCACCCTGCTGGGCACGGAGCCGCGCCAGCCCGGCGGCGCGCGAACGAGCCTCGCTTTGCAGGCTGGCGAGCGCGCTCTGCCGCCGGGCCAGCCCACTCTCGAGCTGCCTCAGCCGCTCCTGGCTGGCAGAACGCAGTTGCGCCAGGGCCAGTTCCTGCGTGGCGAGGGCGCTGTCGAGCGTGTCGATCTGCTGCACCTGCCGCGCGATAGCGGTGATCTGCGTGGCACGAGCACGCCCGAAGTAGCCATACCAGGCGTACATGCGGGACGCGGCGGCCGGGTTGCGCTGATTGAGCAGCAGCTGCAGCGGTTCGTGGCGGCCGATCCGATAGGCCACCCGCAGCTGGGAGCCGAGGCTGGCACGCCCGCTGGCCAGCGCCGCGCTGACCCGTGCGTGCCCGGCGGCCAGCGCTGCGCGCTGTTCACTGTGGGCGGTCGCCTGCGTGTGGAGCGTTTCCAGGTCCGAACGGGTCGATGAAACCGCCAGTTCGGCGCTGCGGAGGTTCCGTGCCAGCCGGTCGCGCTCGACGGCATCGCGGCTCACGTCACGGCTGACGCGCTCGATGCGCTCTTTCAGCGCCTGCAGCTGCGCCTGCGTCTGGCCAGCCGTAGCCGCCTCCGCGAGCCCGGACGGCACCAGCAGGGCCAGCAAGGCCAGCCGCAGGACCACGGAAATCAGCGCTCGAGCAGGTGCCATGCGGAAAAGTCTAACGCAGCGGGGCTATAATGCGCGGCACTTGCTTGCAGTGCCGCTGCAATCACCCAAGGACCCGACCCGAACCATGCAGCGCCTGCTCGAATACACCGCCCATCACCAGGGCCTGGCCTTGCTCGCGGTAGCCGCCGCCCTCGCCGTACTGGTATACGAATTGCGCGAGCGTGCCCGCGGCGTGGGCGCGATCGGCCCGCAGGACGCCGTGCGCATGATGAACCAGGGCGCGGCGCTGCTCGACCTACGCAGTGCCGAGGAATTCGCTGCCGGCCACATCCGCGGTGCGCGCAGTTTTCCCGCCGGACAGCTCGCCGAAAAATCCGACGGCCTGAAACGCTACAAGGACAAGCCGGTCATCGTCTATTGTGAGCGCGGCGCCACCGCCGTCGGCGCCATGCGGCAGCTGGCACAGCAGGGCTTCAGCAAAGTGGTCACCCTGCGCGGCGGACTGGCTGCCTGGCGTGCCGAGCAGCTCCCGGTTGCACGCGACTAGCTTGGCGCGCGCCGGCTCCCACGCTTTGCCCCGTGCCACTCATGGCCGCGCCCACGATTGAAATGTACGCCACCTCCTGGTGCGGCTATTGCGAGCGGGCACGAACCCTGTTGCGCCGCAAAGGCGCCGGGTTTACGGAAATCAGCATCGAGGGACGGCCGGAACTGCGCGAGGAGATGATCCAGCGCAGCGGCCGCCGCACGGTACCGCAGATCTTTATAGGTGCGCGGCACATCGGCGGTTCCGATGAGCTGGCTGAGCTGGAAAGGGCCGGCGAACTCGACGCGCTGCTGACCGGGAGCTAGGCCCGCAGGTCACTGTTTTTTGAAACTCACCACGACCCAAGGAAGACCGCGATGACTATCGAAACACCACAGCCCGCCACCGACCTCGGCGCCGGCGCGCAACTCGCACTGCAGGCCGTGTACCTGAAGGATTGCTCCTTCGAAGCGCCACAGGGCCCGCGCGTGACCGCCGACTGGAATCCGCAGATCGGGCTTGATCTCAACACCGCCGTGAATATCATCGAAGGCGACCTGCGCGAAGTCGTGCTCACTGTGACCGTGTCGGCGAAGCTCGGCGAGCAGACCGCGTTTCTGGTCGAGGTGAAACAGGCTGGCGCGTTCGTCATGCAGAACCTGTCGGAAGGCGACTTCCGGCGCGCGGCCGGTGTGGTCTGCCCTGGCGTGCTGTTTCCCTACGTGCGCGCCGTGGTCTCGCAGCTGGTGAGCCAGGGCGGTTTTCCGCAACTGCTGCTGCCGCCGGTGAATTTCGAAGCGCTGTTCGCCGCCAACAATCCCGACCCGGCCAGCGCCGCGAAAAACTGAAGTGACCCTGCTCGCGCCGCCGTCGCAGGTCGCGGTACTGGGCGCCGGTTCCTGGGGCACGGCACTGGCGATTCAGTGCGCGCGCGCCGGCAATGTCGTGCGCCTGTGGGGCCGCGCGCCGCCATTGCGCACGGCGATGGCGAGCGCGCGCCGCAACCAGCGCTACCTGCCCGATGCCCCGTTCCCCGACGGCCTCGAAGTCGCGACTGATATGGCGAGCGCACTGGAAGGGGCCGACGACGTGCTGGTGGTGGTGCCGAGCCATGCGTTCCGCGACCTGCTGACGGCAATTCACGACCGGCTTACCCCGGGACAGCGGTTGTGCTGGGCCACCAAGGGCTTTGAGATCAGCACCGGGCGGCTTCCGGACCAGGTGGCGCGCGAGGTGCTGGGCACGGGCCGGCTTACCGCAGTGCTGTCCGGACCGACCTTCGCGCGCGAAGTAGGCGCCGGGCTCCCGACTGCGATGACCATCGCCTCGCGCGATGCCGACTACGCCGAGCAACTCGCGCATGACTTCTCGTCGGCGAACTTCCGCGCCTACACTTCCACGGACATCGTCGGGGTCGAGGTCGGCGGCGCCGTCAAGAACGTGCTGGCGATTGGCGCCGGGCTTTCCGACGGTCTGGGCTTCGGCGCCAACTCGCGCATCGCCCTGATCACGCGCGGCCTGGTCGAGATGACCCGCCTCGGCGTCGCCCTCGGCGCACAACGCGAGACCTTCATGGGACTGGCGGGCCTCGGCGACCTGGTGCTCACCTGCACCGACGATCAATCGCGCAACCGCCGCTTCGGCCTGCTGCTGGCCAAGGGCCTGGGGAGCGAAGCCGCACTCGGCGAGATCGGGCAGGTGGTCGAAGGCTACAAGGCCGCGCGCGCGCTGCAGCGGGTTGCCGAGCGCGAACGCGTCACGATGCCGATCTGCGCCGGCATCCACGCCGTACTCTATGACGGCATGAGCGCCGACCAGGTGGTGCGCGGGCTGATGATGCGGCCGATCAAGCCGGAATTCGACTAGACCCGGGCAAGGGCCTTAGGCAAAGCAGAGCTGGCGCCAGGCCTCGTAGACGACCAGCGCCACGGCGTTCGACAGGTTGACGCTCCGGTTGCC
>JAYUZI010000047.1:0-3021 GCA_043751915.1 Gammaproteobacteria bacterium
CGGCGAGCGCGGGCCAGACGGATGCCTCGAATAGACCGTAATCAGGCTCCAGTTCAAAGGTTTCCGGATCGTTGACCGGGTCGGGCGCCGATCCGCAGATGAAATGTGCGCCCTCGGGCCGGAACCACACGCCCGAGGCATCGCAGACCAGCGGGCAGCCCGGCAGGGCTTCGGGACAGGAGACCACGAACACGTTGCGCTTGCGCGCCTCAACCGGCAGCGCCAGCCCCGCCATCGCGGCGACCTGGCGCGCGTAGGGCCCAGCGGCATTGACTACCGTGCCCGCTGACACGGTCGCCCCACTCCTGAGCGCAACGGCAGCGATACGGCCGCCCGCTCGGCTCATGCCGATCACCTCGTCAGCCAGGTACTCGGCCCCGCCGGCCCGCGCCCTGCTGCGTAAGGCCTGGAGCAGCAAGTAACCGTCCAGCCACCCTTCGCCTTCCAGCCCGAGGCAACCGGCGCCAAGATCGTCGGTCGCCAGCCACGGAAACCGGCTGCGCAGCTCGGTGGGCGACAGCAACGCGATCTTCGCCCCCAGGCTTGTCTGCAGCTCGTGATTGCGTGTCAGGATGTCGACGCCTTCCGGAGGCGCGGTGATCAGGTAGCCGGCCTCGTTGACACTGACGAGCGGCCGCACGCCATCAACGGCCAGCAGTTCGCCGGCGCGGCGCAGGAATTCGATGCCATATTGGGAGATACGGATGTTGACGGCCGTGGAGAACTGCTGGCGGATGCCGCTGGCCGAGAGCGCAGATGAGGCGCGCCGGTAGCCCGGATCGCGTTCCACAACCAGCACTGAACCACCAAAGCCTGCTTCGGCGGTCAGGGCGTAGGCGATCGAGCTGCCGATCGCACCACCGCCCACGATCACGACGTCGTAGTGGCTACGCACCCGCATTCACTCCCACTCAATGTAATACCGGTACTTCACTGTCACGCGCTACGCCCGGATACTGCCATCAGTTCGACGAGAAGTTGATTGGGAAACCTGCGCTTCTTGACGATGGCATAGAAGCTCTCGGTGACCCCGGGGATGCGGCAGTACTCAACCAGTGTTCCGGCGTCCAGTTCATCGCGCACGACGACCGGCGGCACCAGGGTGACGCCCTCGCGCTCTCGGGCCAGCAGCCGCAGCATCGCCATATCGTCCACTTCGGCAAGAATGATCGGCCGGATGCCGGCAAGTTCAAGTACCCGGTCGAAAGCCAGGCGAATTTCGCTGTCGAGACTCGGTAGCAGCACCGGTATTATGCGCAGATCCTCAGGAAAGCGGAACTTTCGCCTGACGCGCCGGGGTCGGCCGACCAGGCTCACGGCCTGCTGGTTCAGCAGCTGATTGCGCAGCGGCGAGCGGGCGTCACGCGGGGCGGCGCTGTTGGCGAGCACCACGTCGACCGCGTGCGCTTCGAGCTGAGCGAGCAGGTCGCGAATTGTTCCTGAGCGCACGATCAACTCCACGTCCGCGCGCCCGACCAGCGGCCGCAGGAACTCAAGCTGGAAGTTGCGGGACAACGTGGTGAGGGCGCCGACCCTGAGCACACGCCGGCTCGCGAGCGGGCGATCCTGCAGCGTACTCATCAACTCGTCGCCCGCCTTGAAAACCGTATCCGCGTAGTCGAGCGCAATCCGCCCGGCTTCCGTCAGGATGAGCTTCCTGCCGACACGCTCGAACAGTGCATGACGAACCTGTTGCTCGAGCTTTTGCACCTGCACCGAGACCGCCGATTGCGACACGTGTAGGCGCCGCGCCGCAGCGGTCAGATTGCCCTCATGCGCGACCGCCCAGAAATAGCGCAGATGATTGAAGTTCAGGTTCTTCATATCGTTCTTTAAAAGCGAATGATATCACAGCAACAATGAATTTTTAATAGCCCTGTAGGCCGGCTATAAATGCCTCTGCACGGCGCCCCGCGCCGGGAGGACGCCTGTGTCGACCTATGCATATGCGCTGTTCGCCCCGCTCGCGTTGCTGATCAGCGCCGCGGTCGGGGTTATGCGTCCAGGGCGTCGGCCCCGACTGCTCCTTGGGCTTGCCGAAGCTTCTGCAGTTGCGGCGTTCGTCGTCGCGTGTCTATCCGCGGCCTTGCTGGTCCTGCAGGCGGCAGGCACGAGCCCCGTGCTCGGATTTGGCGGTGCAGGACTGTCGGTGCGGCTGGATGCCGTCAGCGTCGTGATGCTCCTGTTGGTCACATTCATCGGTTGGGTCGTGCTGCGCTTCGCGGTGACCTATCTCGACGGCGAAGCACGACAGGGGGCGTTTACGGGCTGGCTCTGCCTGACTCTGGCATCCGTGATGGTGCTGGTTCTGTCCGGAAACCTGGCGCAGCTGGTCGTCGCGTGGATTGCAACCAGCTTGTCCCTGCACCGCCTCCTGCTGTTCTACCCTGAGCGAATCGCGGCACAACGCGCGGCCCGCAAGAAATTCGTCACGGCGCGAGTTGCTGACATCGCGCTGATCGGTGCCGTGATTCTGCTCGCGCGCGCCTATGGTACGACTGATATCGCAACGATCCTGGTCGCTGCACGCGCCGGCAGTGGCGGCGCGCTTGCAGTGGCAGCAGCGGCTCTGCTGGCATCGGCAGCGGTGTTGAAATCTGCGCAGTTCCCGACGCACGGCTGGCTGACGGAGGTAATGGAGACGCCGACCCCGGTGTCGGCGCTGCTGCATGCCGGGGTGATCAACGCCGGCGGGTTCCTGCTGATCCGCTTCGCCGACGTGATGCTGCTAACGCCCGGTGTGCTCGCCGTACTCGTCATGATCGGCGGCTTCACAGCCGTGTTCGGGGGCCTGGTCATGCTCACGCAACCGGCGGTGAAGACGTCACTCGCCTGGTCTACGGTCGCCCAGATGGGCTTCATGATGCTGGAGTGCGGGCTCGGTCTCTTCCCGCTGGCGCTGCTGCATATCGTTGCGCACTCTCTCTACAAGGCTCATTCCTTTCTCGTCTCGGGCGGCGCAGTGGAGCGGATCGCCGAGATCCGCCGGCCCGGACCGGTGGCGATCCCGAGCGCAGGTGC
>JAYUZI010000048.1:0-6179 GCA_043751915.1 Gammaproteobacteria bacterium
GGGCTCAGCCTGGTAGGTATTGCCGACCTGCTGCAGACGCGCCGCGCGGTGCTGCGCAACTACCCCGTGATCGGCCACATCCGCTATCTGGTCGAGAGCATACGTCCCGAGATTCGCCAGTACCTGCTCGAAGCTGACGACGACAAGCTGCCATTTTCCCGCGCGCAGCGTTCGCTGGTCTACCAGCGAGCCAAGAACGAGGCGAGCGAAAAACCTTTTGGTACGCTGATCGATGTCTACCAGGACGGTTATGAATTCATCGGTCACTCGTTGCGGCCGCAGCCCGAAGCCAAACCAGAGGACCTTCGTGTCACAGTGGGCGGCGAACAATGCCGCCAGCCGTATTCGGCATCCGTGCTGAACATCTCCGCGCTGAGTTTCGGCGCCATGAGCGCCAACGCCATCCGCGCCCTCAACCGCGGCGCGCAGCTCGGCGGCTTCGCGCATGACACGGGGGAGGGCAGCATCAGCCCCTATCACCGCGAATTCGGCGGCGACCTGATCTGGGAGCTGGGCAGTGGCTATTTTGGTTGCCGTGATGCGCGCGGCCGTTTCGATCCGGAGCGTTTTGCTGCGCAGGCCGCCTCGCCCCAAGTGAAAATGATCGAGATCAAGCTCAGCCAGGGCGCCAAGCCCGGGCATGGCGGCATCCTGCCCGGTGCCAAGGTGACTGTGGAAATCGCCGCGACGCGCGGTGTGCCGGCCGGCGTCGATTGTGTCTCGCCCGCCGCGCACAGCACCTTTGATACGCCGACCGGATTGCTGGAATTCGTGGCTCGACTGCGCCAACTGTCGGGCGGCAAGCCGGTGGGCTTCAAGTTGTGCATCGGCCATGCCTGGGAATTCATGGGTGTCGTCAAGGCGATGCTCGCCACGGGCATCACGCCGGATTTCATCGTCATCGACGGCAAGGAAGGCGGCACCGGCGCCGCGCCCGTGGAATTCACCAATCACATCGGCATGCCGATGCGCGAGGGGCTGCTGTTCGCGCACAACACGCTGGTCGGCGCGGGCTTGCGACCGCGGCTGCGGTTGGCCGCCAGCGGTAAGATTGTCAGCGCCTTCGACATCGCCTGCGTGCTCGCCGTCGGCGCGGACTGGAGCAATGCGGCGCGCGCCTTCATGTTCGCGGTGGGCTGCATCCAGTCGCAGAGCTGCAATACCAACAAGTGTCCGACCGGCGTGGCTACCCAGGACCCGTTACGCCAGCGCGCCCTGGTGGTCGCGGACAAGGCGGAGCGCGTGCGGCATTTCCACCGCAATACGCTCAAGGCGCTGGCGCAGATCCTGGCCGCCGCCGGGCTCACTCACCCCGCGCAACTGCGCCCGCAGCACCTGGTCCGTCGCATCAGCCCGACGCGCGTACAGCTGTTTTCGCAGGCCCATGTTTTCCTGCAGCCGGGCGAACTCCTTGCCGGCGTAACACCACACCGCTTCTACGCCGAGTCCTGGCGCCTGGCGCGGGCCGATCACTTCGAGCCGGCGGTCTAAACCCGGCTTGAGGCGCAGCCGCGCCCGCGCAGGTAAGATGGCGCGGATGAAGCAACGACGGCTGTGGATAGTGGCGCTCCTGGGCGCGATGGCGCTCTGGTTCCTGCCTTTGCAGTCCTACCGGCTGTTCAATCCGGACGAGGGCCGCTATGCGGAGCTCCCGCGGGAAATGGTCGCCAGCGGCGACTGGGTGACACCGCGCCTCAACGCCCTGAAATACTTCGAGAAGCCGCCGCTCCAGTACTGGGCTACGGCCGTGGCCTACGAGGCGTTCGGCGAACACGAGTGGACGGCGCGCCTGTGGGTTGCGCTAAGCGGATTCCTGGGCCTGCTGCTCACTGCGTGGATTGGCACGCGCCTCTACGGTGCGATGGCGGGCGCGCTCGCGGCCATGGTTCAGGCTGGCTCGTTGCTCTACCTGGGTCTGGCGCGCATCTCCACGCTCGACATGGGGCTGACGGCAACCCTGGAACTGGCACTCGTCGGTCTGTTGCTGCTCGTGCGTTCGGGCACGGCTCGCGCTGGCGCGCGCCTTGGGGCGTTGCTGTTGGCGTCGGGCGTGGCGCTCGCCTTCCTGTCCAAGGGGCTGGTGGGCATCCTGATTCCGGCGGCGGTTGCGGGGATCTACCTGCTGCTGCGCCGTGACTGGGGGCTGCTGTTGCGGGCGCGACCGTGGTGGGCGGCGGCGGCGCTGCTCCTGCTCGCCGGCCCATGGGTATATCTGGTCGAGCAGCGCAACCCGGGCTTTGCACAGTTCTTCTTCGTGCACGAGCAGTTCACGCGTTTTCTCACGCGCGTGCACATGCGCTATGAGCCCGACTGGTTTTTCATTCCAGTGTTGCTGCTGGGCTTTCTGCCGTGGACGCCGCTGCTGCCGGCGATCGTTCAACGCAGCTGGCGCAATGTCCGTGCCGGCGATGGCGCGACGCTGCTGCTCGCCATCTGGATCATTTTCAGTTTCGCGTTCTTCAGTCTCTCGCAGTCGAAACTGATTCCCTACATCCTGCCGCTGTTCCCGGCGCTGAGCCTGCTCACCGGCCAGTGCCTGGCATCGCTTGAGCGGCCACGCCTGCGGCGCGCGCTGGCCGTCTCGGGTGCGATCTGGCTGCTGCTGGGCGCCGTGGTGTTTTGGCTGTCACGGTCGCCGGGATTGGCGGCGCGGCTGGAAATACCGCCCGGACCCGCGGTGCCGCTGATCGCTGCTGGCCTGCTCCTGACCGGGCTGGTCACCGGCGTGGCCGCCTGGCTGGCGGTGCGCCGCGGAGCTCTGAGCGCGACGGGGCTGGCCGCGCTCGGCGTGTTCACTCTGCTGGGAATCCTGCTGCCGGCCGCCGGTCAGCTGCCGCGGCAGCGCGAGCTGGACAAGCTGGTGGCCGCCGCAGCGGCGCAGCTCCACCCCGGCACTGCGTTCTACTGCGTCGATGACTATGAGCAATCCATTCCTTTCTATCTGCGCCGCACCTGCACCCTGGTGGGCTACCGTGGCGAGCTTGATTTCGGCCTGAACCAGGAGCCCGGGATGTGGCTCCCGGACTTGCCCGCCTTCGCGTCCCGCTGGCGAGCCGAGAGCGACGCGCTGGCTGTAATCCGTCCCACCAGCTACGCCGAACTGCAGCGGTTGGGACTGCCGATGCGCGTGATATACACTGCGCCTTCCCTGGTCGCGGTAGTCCGGCAATGAAGGGTCCACAGCTCGCGCTGGTGCTCACGGGAGTCCTGCTCAACGCCATCGCCCAGCTGCTGCTCAAGGCCGGCGCGGGCTCGCTCGCGCAGGTGGGGCTGCGCGTCAGCAACGCCATGGCCATCGCCGGCAAGCTGGTGTTCAACGTGCCCATCATCGCCGGGCTCGGTTGCTACGTGCTCAGCGTCGTGTTCTGGATCCTGGCGCTGGCGCGCGTCGAGGTCAGCGTCGCCTATCCCATGTTATCGCTGGGTTACGTGGTCAATGCGCTTGCGGCCTGGTGGCTGTTCGATGAGAACCTCAGTGGCACGCGCCTGGCCGGCATCGGCGTCATCCTGGTCGGAGTGTGGCTGGTGGCGCGCAGCTCCGGCGGCACCTAGGCACCAGGGCTCGGAGCATTCATGGCGACCAGCAACTTTCTGCCTTTCACCCGACCCGCGATCGACGAAGCGACGATTGCCGCGGTCGGCGACGTGCTGCGTTCGGGCTGGATCACCAGCGGTCCGAAGGTGCGCGAATTCGAGGCACAGCTTTCGTCGCTGTTCGGTGGACGACCGGTGCGCGCACTGAGTTCCGCCACCGGCGGCATGGAGATCGCGCTCGCACTGGCGGGCGTGGAGCCGGGCGATGAAGTCATCACGACGCCGCTGTCCTGGGTGGCTACGGCTAATGTTGTGCTGCGCCACGGCGCGCACCCCGTGTTCGTCGACTGCGATCCGCGCACGCGCAATATCGACCTCGAAAAGATCGAGGCCGCGATCACGCCGCGCACGCGCGCCATCCTGCCGGTCGACCTCGCGGGCCTCCCGGTCGATCGCGACCGCCTCTATGCAATCGCCAGCGCTCGGGGCCTGCGCGTGATCGAGGATGCCGCCCAGTCGATGGGCGCGACCTGGGCGGGCCGCATCATTGGCAGCACCGGTGATTTGGTGTCGATCAGCTTCCACGCCAACAAGAACATCACCAGCGCCGAAGGCGGCTGCCTGGTGCTCAACGACGAGGAAGAAGCGCGGCGCTGTGAACTGTGGCGCCTGCAAGGCGCCGAGAAGCGCAGCGAGAGCTGGGATGGCATGGACGTCACGCTCGCCGGCGGCAAGCACAACCTCACGGATCTCGCCGCCTGCATCGGTCTCGGGCAACTGCCGCATCTGGCGGCCTTCACGGCCCGCCGGCGCGAACTGGCGCGCCGTTACTTCGCGCGCTTCGACCGCTCGCTCGGCTGTGAGCTGCCGCTCGAGGACTACGCACAGTGCAACTGGCACATGTTCCAGGTGCTGCTGCCCGAGGGCGCGGTTCGCAATGTATTCATCGCGCGCATGCGCGAGGCGGGCATCGGCATCGGAGTGCACTACCCGGCGATGCACCTGTTCACGCTGTACCGCAAGCTTGGTTACGGGCCCGGCAATTTTCCGCACGCCGAGCGCATCGGCCGCAGCACCGTGAGCCTGCCGATGTTTCCGGCCATGGCCGACACGGACGTGGACCGCGTGATCGCTGCCCTGGGGCCGGCGCTGAGCGCGGCCATCGCGGCGGGCGTTCCGGTTGCAGCGCGCAGTGCCAGCGGGAGTGCGCGCTCATGAGCGGCGCCGCGCCGGAAATCTCGCTGGTCATCCCCGTTTACAACGAAGAGGCGGTGCTGGCGGCGCTGTTCACGCGACTGTACCCGGCGTTGGATGCAACAGGGCGCAGCTACGAGATCATCTTCGTCAACGACGGCAGCCGCGACCGCTCGGTGGCAATGCTGCGTGAGCAGTATGAACGCCGCCCCGAGGTCACGCGGGTGGTGTTGTTCGCCGCGAATTTCGGCCAGCATCGCGCCATCCTCGCCGGCTTCGCCTACGCACGCGGACGGTATCTGATCACGCTCGACGCCGACCTGCAGAATCCCCCGGAGGAGATTCCCCGCGTGCTCGCCGAGCTCGACGCCGGGCATGACTATGTTGGTACCATCCGCCTGCAGCGCCAGGACGTCGCCTGGCGCCGCTGGGCCTCGCGCTTCATCAATGCGCTGCGCGAGCGCACCACGAAGATCCGCATCAGCGATCACGGCTGCATGTTCCGCGGCTACGCGCGCACGATCGTCGATGCGATCAACCAGTGCACGGAGAACAACACCTTCGTGCCGGCGCTGGCCTTTACCTTCGCCAGCAGCCCGACCGAAATCAAGGTGCGTCACGAGGACCGGAGCGCGGGCGAGTCGAAGTACTCCATGTACCAGCTGATCAAGCTGAACTTCGACCTGATGACCGGGTTCTCCACGGTGCCAATGCAGCTGTTTTCGGCCTTCGGCTTCGCCGTCTCGGTGATGTCGGTGCTGTTTGGCGCCAGCCTGGTCGTGCGCCGCCTCGTCTACGGCGCCAATCCGGCGGAGCAGGGCCTGTTCACACTGTTCGCCATTGCTTTCCTGCTGATCGGCGTCACGCTGTTCGGGCTGGGGTTGCTGGGCGAGTACATCGGGCGCATCTACGAGGAAGTACGCCGCCGGCCGCGCTATCTTGTCGCCGCGGTGCTCGAGCGGCCGCAAGATCCGCCGTGACCCGCGCGGTCGTCTTTGCCTATCACGACGTGGGCGTGCGGTGCCTGCGCGTGCTGCTGGCGCAGGGCGTTACGGTACCACTGGTCGTCACCCACCAGGACGCACCTGGCGAGGAAATCTGGTTCGACAGCGTGGCGCGGCACGCCCACTGGCATGGGCTCGAAGTCGTGACGCCAGAAGATCCGAATACTCCCGGCCTGCTCGCCACGGTGCGCGCCGCACAGCCGGATTTCCTGTTCTCTTTCTACTATCGGCACATGCTGGGCGCCGAACTGCTCGCCGCTGCGCCGCGTGGTGCCTTTAACATGCACGGCTCGCTGCTGCCCAGATATCGCGGTCGCGTGCCGGTAAACTGGGCGGTATTGAATGGCGAGCGCGAGACTGGCGCCACGCTGCACGCCATGACGATAAAGGCCGATGAAGGCGGCATCGTCGATGCCCAGGCGGTGCCGATTCTGCCCGATGACACGG
>JAYUZI010000049.1:0-8358 GCA_043751915.1 Gammaproteobacteria bacterium
GATAGCTTGTGGGCATCGCTTATTTTACTGCTGCCGCAGCTCAGACGCCTGACAAATCAGAGCCCCGTGTTACCCTTCTGCCGCGCAGACTCCTAGGCGGGCAGGTCGTAGCCAGCCGCCCGCGCCTCGCGATCCCAATCGAGTAGCGGCGCGTAGGTCGCCCGGTCCACGGCAGCAAAGCCAGCAAGCTGGAGCAGCTCGCGGTAGGCCCCGAACCATGGGCGCGCCGCCGCGTTCACGAAGGCCGAGCGGAGCGCCGCCACCATTCCCGCTGGCGCACTGGCCGCGGTGACGAATGCGGTAATCGGCGTGGGCTCGGTGGTGGCGAGTACGCGGATGCCGGCGGTCAACTCAGGAGCGCTGTGCTCCAGCAGCAGCTGCCAGTAGGCATCGAGCGGCCCGATGTCGATGCTTCCCGTGCGCACGGCTTCCAGCACATTGCGCGCGGTCAGCAGATTTCCCACCATTTCACGATAGAGTTTTGGACGCCCGGGCGTGCGAAATGACAGCAGCAAGTGGCGGAAGGCGTTGAACCCCGATTGCGAATGCGCCACCGTGTAGCCCGCGCGGGCACCAAAGGTATCTTCCAGTTTCTGATACGGCGCGTCCTGTCGCACGATGAGGTTGGTGCGATAGACAGCGCGACCGGCTGCCCAGCCGGCCGCCGGGATCGGAGCGGCGATCGGCACGACCGGAGCCAGGTCGAGGGCGATCGGGAAGCCGCACATGAACACCGCGCCCAGATCAGGACGTGACCAGAGCGGCTCGAGCGGCTGCGGCGCCGGGTAAGGGGTGTAGTCGAGCGCCACGCCCGCGTCGCGCGCAATGTGTTCAAGGAGCCCGCGCCACGCAGCCTCGACCTCGGGTGTCACCGCATACATGCGGGCGTTGGCGATCCAATCCGTCATTCGCGGCTGATTTCAACCTTGCGGCGAGCCACGTAAGCCGCTATCGCCTCCTTGACCGCGGGGTCGAGCGGCGGGGGCACATTGTCGGCGAGCATCTTCTTCCAGATCGTCGTGGCCCGTTGCGTGGCGTTGCGTGACCCGGCGTCGGTCCAGTTCTCGAAATTCGACCAGTCGGACAGGAGCGGCCGGTAGAACGCCTTCTCGTAGCGTGCCAGCGTATGCGCCGAGCCAAAGAAGTGGCCGCCGGCCGGCACCTCCTTGATGGCCTCGACCGCAAGGTCGTCGTTGTCGAACGTGACGGGCTGGAGTATCGCAGCCCAATTGCGCAGCAGCTCGGCATCGACCACGATCTTCTCAAGTGAAGCGGTCAAGCCGCCTTCAAGCCAGCCCGCGGCATGATTGATGAGGTGGCTGTGGCTGAGGATCGCCGCCTGCAGCGAGAATGCCGTCTCATAGGTCGATTGCGCGTCGACGACCGGTGAGGCGTTCACAGCGCTGCTGCGCACCGGGAGCTTCAGCCGCCGGCCGATCTGCGCGCCGGCGATGACCGCGTGCACGTACTCGGGCGTACCAAAGGCCGGCGAGCCGGTGCGCATGTCGACGTTGGAGGTGAAGCCGCCCATCACGCAGGGCGCGCCGGGCCGCACCATCTGGCACAGCGCGATCACCCCGAGGGCTTCCGCCGTCTGCTGCACCAGCGCGCCGGCCAGTGTGATCGGCGCCATCGCCCCCATCAGCGTGAAGGGCGTGATGACCACGCACTGCCCGTGGCGCGCCATCACCATGATGTTGTCGAGAATCTCCTCATCGACACGGCGCGGCGAATTGACGTTGGTCACGGTCAGCAGGGTCGGCCGGGCTGCCAGATCCTCGATCGTGCACCCGTGCTCGATGGCCGACATGGCGATCGCGTCTTCCGCCTGCGCGCCCCCGACCCCTCTTGCCGCCCAGACGATGTCCGCACACTCGATATGCGCCCGGAAAATATCCAGGTGCCGGACCGGCACCGGTACGTCCACGGGTTCGACCACGATACCGCCCTGCCAGTGCAGGATGCCGAGCGTGTGGGTAAGCCTCAGGATATTGCGAAAGCCCTCGAGGTCGCCGTAGCGACGCCCGCCGTCCGCATCACTGATGTTGGGCGCGCCGCTGACCGGCCCGAAATTGACCACGTTGCCGCCCACGTGCAGGTCGCGCGCCGGATCGCGCGCGTGCAGCACGAAATTCTCCGGCGCAAGCGCCAGCTGCGCGTCGACAATGTCGCGGCCGATGCGCACGATCTGCGTGGCGTCATCGACCAGTGCGCCGTTCCGGCGATAGATCTCGCGTGCGACGTCATTGCGGATCTCGAGCCCGGCCTCTTCGAGCACCTGGTAGGCGGCCTGCAGGATGCGCTCGACCTGTTCACTTGTCAGGATCTCGAGTGGCGCCCAATGATTTTCAAGGCGAGGAATCGGCGCCAGCGAGGGGCCGATTGAGCGGTGCGCTCGGGCGCTGGCGCGGCGCCGGTGCGCGGCCCCGACCAGTGGGTCGCCCTGGCCCGGTGTCAACAAGGGTGAATCTGGACGCGTCACGGGGCAGATACTGAGGCTCAGCGGTTACAACGGCAATCAGGTGACCGCAGGCGTCCCAGTTCTTCCGACGGAGACCCTGCAGACTATGTGGCACAAATACAACGAAATCTGGAAATCGCATGGCCCGATCGAGTTTTCAGATAACGTAGCTGTAGATACTCTGTCTCCGGCCGGGTACAGTCTGGCCGGGGCCGTACGCCGCACCACGTTGCGGTGTGTTAAACACGCCAAGCGGGTTTCAATCAAGTTTGGGGGAGACTACCTTGAGTTCAAATCAATCGATACAGCGCGCTATCTGGGCCATTTTGGGAACCACCACTGCCGTCGCGGGCTTTGCCCCGAAAGCCATGGCGGCCGACACGGCTGCCACGCCTTCCGGCGGCCTCGAAGAGATCGTGGTGACCGCGCAACGGCGCACGGAAAACATTCAGAACGTGCCGATCACGATCCAGGCGCTGACTGGTGACGCGCTGAGCAAGCTCGCGGTCGTCTCACTGGACGATTTCGTGAAGTACCTGCCAAACGTCGCCACCGCGACTAACGGCCCGGGCGCTGGCAGCATCTACATGCGCGGCCTCGCGGTCGGCAATACGGGCACAGAATCCAGCGGTACGATCGGCGGCTTCCCCAACGTGGCCGTGTATCTCGACGAACAGTCCGGTCAACTTCCGAACCGCAACCTCGACGTGTATGCGGTCGACCTCGAACGCATCGAGGTGCTCGAAGGCCCGCAGGGCACGCTCTTTGGCGGCGGTGCGCAGGCGGGCGTAGTGCGCTATATCACGAACAAGCCCAAGCTGAACAAGACGGAAGTGAGTTTTGATGCCGGCTACAGCGCCACCGCGCACGGCGAGCCGAATTCAGCCGTGAGCGCGGTCTTCAACCTTCCGGTGATTCAGGACAAGCTGGCCGTTCGTGCCGTTATTTACAACGAGAATCGCGGCGGCTACATCGACAACGTGCGGAGCACGTTTACGCGCCGTGACAGCGATCTCGGCATTTTTTATGCCGGTTACGCAAAAACTTGCGCGGACGCGCTGTTGAATCCGACTATTCCTGTCCGGGGCGTCTGCCCGACCGGCTCGGTACCCGATAAGTATGGTGTTCCCCCGGGTAGCGAGGTCAGCAACAACTACCAATTCGCGAGTAACGACCAGAACACGGTGACCTACAAGGGCCTGCGCGCGCAGGCGTTGTTCCAGATCAGTGACGACTGGAACGTGCTGTTTGCGCAGGCCTTCCAGAACATGGACACCGATGGTGTCTTTTATCAGCTACCCAAGAGCTCGGAAGGCGTCGCCCTTGCCCCGCTGCAGGTCACCTCGTTCAGCCCGTCGTATAACAAGGACAAGTTCACGAATACCTCGCTGACCGTAAACGGCAAGATTGGCGATCTGAAGTTGCTCTATTCCGGCGGCTACCTGGATCGCAATATCAACCAGGTCAACGATTACTCCGACTATGCGCGCGGCGCGTACGGTGGCTATTACCAGTGCCTCCATTTTAGCGCCGCTGCTGGCTCCACAGCCGGCGGGAAGCAACACTGCTTTGGGAGCAACATGAGCTGGCGCGAGCTGGAACGTAATACGCACCTCAGCCACGAGTTCCGCCTGAGCACACCGGACGACTGGCGCTTGCGCGGCATTGTCGGCGCCTATTGGGAGAACCTGCAGATTCAGGATCGCACGGAGTGGAGTTACAAGACGGTGCCGTCCTGCTCACTGACGGTCACGACCGGTTGCTATACGAATACCGGCCCGGTCCCGGGCTCATATGTGACCGACCCGACGCCCCGGGCTGGCGCTGTCGGATTCTGGGAGGACGTGCATCGCGGTTACAAGCAGACGGCGTTCTATGCATCGCTGGATTTTGACCTGATCCCCAAGGTGTTGACCCTGACCGCCGGCACACGCCACTACAAATACACGACTGGCATCGCGGGCGCGGTGACGGACAGCTTCGGCTGTTACGAGAAAGGGCCCGGACCCTGCACGGGCGACTCCGTGGATATCGGCAAGGTGCACCCCACCGAAGCCAGCTACGACGGCTTCAAGAGCAAGGGGACTATCACGTGGCACATCACGCCGGATGTGATGGTGTACGGGACCTGGTCGCAGGGCTACCGGCCGGGCAATTTCAACCGCAAGGGTGGCTTGATTCTCAAGGGAGCCGACGTGTACACCGCAGCGAATGCGCCCGACCCAAGCAAGATCGGTGCTCACATTCCGCAGTACGAAAAGCCGACGGGGTATGCGCCGGATACTCTGGTGAACCGGGAAATCGGGTGGAAGACCCAGTGGCTCAACAAGCGGTTGCAGATCAATGGTTCCTATTACGAGGAGACCTGGACCAACGTCCAGACGGCCTTGTACAACCCGCTGTACTTCGGCAACCTGACCTTCGGCACCAATGGTCCCGATTTCAAGGTCAAGGGCCTCGAGCTGCAGTTTGTGGCCCGCGTGACGGACGGATTTACGGCACAAGCGGCGGGTTCCTGGAACCGGAGCGAACAGCTCAACTCCCCGAACCTCGTGGGCAACGTTCCGGCCAGCGCCTCGTTCGGCAAGCCGATCACGAGCTACTTTACGAGCATCACACCCTCGAACCCGACGGGTATAACGAATCTGGCCAACCCGTTCGGCAATCCGGGCGGCCCGACGGCCTACTCCCCGCCGTTGAAGTACAGTTTGGGCGGCCGATATGACTGGACGGTCAATGGCTACGGTGCGTTCGTGCAGGGCGGCCTAAGCTTCGTTGGGCATTCGTACTCCGAGACGAACAACTATCCGAACGGAGACTCACTGTCCTACGTGAGCACGACCGCGCTGCGCTACGAGATGAGGAGCTACAGCACCTGGGACCTCAGCTTCGGCGTTTCGAAGGACAACTGGAACCTGGCCTTCGTCGGCCAGAACATGAGCGACAGCAACGCCAGCCAGTTCACCTCATCGGCGCAGTTCATCAAGGCGGAAGTCCCGGTGCGTCCGCGCGTGATGGGCGTCAGGTTCGGCATGAAGTTCTGAGGTTCGATGGTCACCGATCCTCGGCAACCAAATTCGGGTTGCTGAAGTAGAATCGAGGGCGGGCAGCAATGCCCGCCCTTTTTTTGGGATTCCGCCATGCAGCCTGTCCTCGTCCCAGCACCCGCCTCGAGGCCCGTCTCCGCTGTGGAAGCGGAGGTCATACGCATACAGGACCTTATCGCCCGGCAACAATTTGCGGAGGCGCTGGTGGCCGGCGAAACCTTATCGGCCCGCTATCCTGAGAACCGCGATGTCCTGTACTGCATGGCGGTCAGCCAGCGGTACTTGCAGAATCTCCCTGACGCGCTGGTCACCCTCGAGAAGATGGAGCTTCACCATCCGGGTTTCAGCCGGCTGTACCAGGAACGGGGTCACTGCTATGTCCAGCTCCGGGATGCGCCCCACGCAATCCAGGCTTTCCTCCGGGCGGTGAACATCAATCCCGCGCTCCCGGCAAGCTGGAGCAAGCTGCAGACCCTGTTCCGCATGACGGGCCAGGCCGAGAGAGAGCAGATGGCGGCCGGTCATATCGCCACGCTGGCGCAGTTGGCGCCGGAGGTCATCACCGCTACGGGCTATTTTGCGGACGGTGACCTTCCTCTTGCCGAGCGCTTGATTCGTGCCTACCTGCTACAACACGAACACGACGTTGAAGCCATGCGCCTGCTGGCCCGCATTGGCATCGAAATGGACGTGCTCGACGACGCCGAGGTCCTGCTCGCGGGCGTGCTTGTGTTGGCGCCGGATTACAAGGCTGCCCGGCATGACTACGCGCGCGTGCTGCTCAGGCGACACAAGCATGCGGCTGCCGCAGCGGAGCTGGAAATACTCCTGCGGGCCGACCTGGGCAACCGCGAGTTCCGTACGACCTATGCCACCGTCTTCGTCGGCATCGGCGACCATGAGCGTGCGCTCGCCATGTACCGCGATCTGCTGATCGACGCCCCGCAGAAGGCCGATCTGCAGCTGTCAATTGCACATTCGCTCAAGACACTGGGGCGGCGCGAGGAAGCGATCGCCGCCTACCGGGCCGCGGCGGCCGAGCGAGCCGACTTCGGCGATGCCTACTGGAGCCTCGCCAACCTGAAGACCTACCGGTTCACCGAGGGAGAGCTGACTCGGATGCGCTTGGCCGAGGCAGCGCAGACGACCCACCTCATCGATCGCTACCACCTGTGTTTCGCGCTCGGCAAGGCGCTCGAGGACCGGCGCGAGTATGCGGAATCCTGGCGATACTACGAACGCGGCAACCAGCTCAAAAAGGCCGAAGGGAGGTTCCGGATCGAGCCGATCGAGCGTAATACGCGGTTGCAGAGGAGCGTGTGCACGCACGATTTCTTTGCGTCTCGCCCCAGTGTGGGCTGCAACGCTTCCGACCCGATCTTCATCGTGGGACTGCCGCGTTCAGGCTCGACGCTGCTGGAGCAGATCCTGGCTTCGCATTCGCGTGTAGAAGGCACCATGGAACTGGCGGATATTCCGCGTGTCGTCATGGATCTGCAGGGACGCCAGATCGAAAGCGACAATCCACTGTACCCGGGCGTGCTAGCCAGAATGACGCCCGACGATTTCCGCCGACTCGGCGAAAAGTACATCAATGACACGCGTGTCTACCGCACCGGCAAGCCCAATTTCATCGACAAGATGCCCAACAACTTCCGGCACATAGGCCTGATCCGCCTACTGCTGCCCAACGCCCGGATCATCGACGCACGGCGCGAAGCCATGGCCTGCTGTTTCAGCAATCTCAAACAATTGTTCGCCTCCGGCCAGGAATTCACCTACGGCATCGAGGACATCGCACGCTACTACCGGACCTATGTCGATCTGATGTCGCATTGGGATCAGGTATTGCCGGGCAAGGTGATGCGCGTGATGCACGAGGAAGTGGTCAGGGATCTTGAGGGCAATGTGCGGCGAATCCTGGAGTTCGTCGGACTCGAGTTTGAGCCGGCCTGCCTTGAATTCTATAAGACCGACCGGAGCGTGCGCACCGCGAGTTCCGAGCAGGTGCGCCAGCCCATCTACCGGGAAGGCCTGGACCAGTGGCGACACTACGAGCCCTGGCTCGGCCCGCTCCGGGAAGCACTCGGTCCGCTCGCGATCTGAATGGATCGTGACGCGCGTCGGTGGCGCGCCAGGCAGCACTTTTCAACAGTCCTGCACCGTGCGCGACCGCACAGATGCGTACCTACCGAGAACCTATAGGTATATCCCGTGATAGCCGCGACCAGCGGCGCCTTATATCCTGCCGACCAAGAAATACGTGTGATGCCGGGATTACCGGCGGGGAGCGATGATGCGTTACTGGAAAGTTCTTAGTGCCAGGTACATGGCGGCTTCTTTGTCGGTTGCCCTGCTGGTGGCACCGGCGGTTCAGGCAGTACCCAGTTTCGCCCGACAAACGGGCATGGCCTGCGAGGCCTGCCACACGGTGTTCCCTGAACTGACCCACTTCGGGCGCATGTTCAAGGCCAACGCCTACACCATCGACAACCTGAAAGCGGTGCGCGGTGTATCGGCGACCAAACAGGAGATGCTGGATCTGAGCGGCCTGCCGCCGATCTCGCTGATGGTGCAGGTCTCCCAGACCAACATTTCGAAGCCGATACCGGACGGCGCCAATTTATCGCAGAGCAGCTCGGTGGCCTTCCCGCAGCAGATCAGCCTGTTCTACGCGGGCAAGATCGCGCCTCGCCTGGGCGCTTTCATCCAGCTCACCTACGGCAATGACGCCGGCACGATTGGCATCGACAACGTGGACCTCCGTTGGGCCGACAACCGCCTGCTCCCGGGCGACAAGAGCCTGGTGTACGGCATCACGGCCAACAACAACCCGACGGTGCAGGATCT
>JAYUZI010000050.1:0-11592 GCA_043751915.1 Gammaproteobacteria bacterium
CCGTGCCGGCGCTCGACGCCAGCACGGCCACCACCGGCACCACGCGCGAGGGCGCGCAGGCCAGGCAGCAACGCCGGCGCCTGAACGTCCTGCGCTACACGATCGACCCGGGTTTCCGGCTGTTCCGGGTTTTCTAGGAGCTTTCCGAAGCTGACGGCAAGCGCGCGCGGCGGGTAGCACTACCCGCCGCGCGCACGCGCTTGTCCGGGGGAAATGCGCGCGATCCCGCTAACGCCAGCAGCCGGATGACTCCGGCGGCGTGCGGGCACCCTGCTCATCGATCGTGAACTGCAAGCAGGCGGCTGTGTCATCGGTCTGATGGCCGGTGGCATCAGCCTGCAACCGGTACGTGGTTGCCGTGGCCGCCGCGAAGCTGATGGTGTAGTTGCCGCCGGAGGTCACTCCGGCCGCGTCAAGATTGATGCCGAGGCCGCCCGGCGGCGGTGCTATCACCGTGGCGATATCCTGCGCATACGCGTTGTTCTGCAGGAAGAATTTTTCCTGTGCCACCTGGATCGCCAGCAGCGCCATGCGCCCTTCGGTGCGGGAGGCGCGCAATACATAGGTGCGGTAGCTGGACACGGCGATGGTACTGAGCACCGCCACGATGGCGATGACCACCATGAGTTCGATCAACGTGAAGCCGCGCGCTCGCCCGCGCGGCGGTAGTTTGAATGACTGCCTGATCATGGTGATACCCCTGCCGCTAGTTGGCCATGCCTTCACGCCAGTAAGTCTTGCGACGCTGGTTGAAGTTGGTGCAGACGTTCAGCACTTCGACGCCTGACAGGCAGGTCACTGATCCGCCACCGGCGGCGGCGCCATTGGCGCCCGCAGCGTTCGGGTCAGCGGCCGGGAACAGGAACGCGGTTTCCGGCGCGATGCCGCCCTGGCGCAGGTCCTGGCTGCGCTCGTCGGTGGTCAACGAGCCGTCCTTGTTGCGATCAATGACCGGCGAGCCATCAAACACGTTGACCACGTAGACGCGATTGGTGCCTGTACCGATACCCGTGCAAGGATCTGTGGAAGGCGCCGTGTTCGGTGAATACGTGGTGAAGATCACGTGATCGCTGAAGGTCCGCGAGGGCACCAGCGATTTCTCGGCGGCAGACCAGTTCCCAGGCCTATCCAGGTTGAGCTGCCAACCCAGCGCGTCCGTCGGCATCAGAGTCGGCACGGTAGGCGACGCCCATGCCGTCATATCGATGAGCTTCGACGCGGCGACGGCGCTCGGGCTCAGCGCGTCGCGGATGAGCGCCAGGCCGTTAAAGGCCGTCTGCGACATCTGCTGGAAGCCATTGTAATCCCTGATATCGTAGAAGCGGTCGTGCACCGTGCCGTCGAGCGGATGACCGCGGTAGCCCGACCCGAGGGCGACACTCAGGAACGGCCTGACCTTTGGCTTTTGCTCGGCGGCAACGTCGGGGGCACTGTAAAAACGGCGAATGTCCGCGGGCAGCTTGACCGATTCGTCCCTGGTGCCGAGCGAGGCGATCACACCGCCCGCCACCAGGCTCGCCGCCGGCTGCCCGTTGCTGATATCGAAGCGCCACACCTGCGCGGACATGTCACCCACGTACATGCGATCGGCGTAGCCGTCGCCATCCAGGTCGAGCACCGCCACCGGGCTCGGAATTGCGTGATCCATGCGCGCGTGATTGAAGTTCGCACCAGTCTTGCCCGCGCTCCACAGCAGGTTGCCATTCAGCGCGTCGACCATGTAGATGTGGTTGCCCACTGTATCGGCAGGGTAATAAACCCGGTTGTCCTCGGCGGCGTCATAGCCACCGCCGATCACCAGCGCGAGGCGCTGCGAGTTCTGGCTGGCGCCACTGACGTTCACGCGGGTGATGATCGGCGTCGACCAGGCCTGGCCGAGGCCGGGCAGCGTTGAACCGTCGACCTTCCAGAGAATCTGCGGGTTGTGCTTGTCGGTGACCTCAAGCGCGTAGTAGGCCGCGGTGTCGGCGTTGCGGCCGGTGCCGAAGAACAGAATCACGCGATCGTTGCCGCTGATCGTGCCGTCGCCGTTGATGTCGTACTTGAGCACCGCGATCGGGCCGTCAAGTCCGTAATGCTTGGTGGTCGCCGAGTTGTTGGTGTACAGGTCCTTGAGGTGCGGCAGCATCTCCTTCGGAATGAACGACCAGAGCTCCCGGCCGCTGGTGGCGGTATCGGTGCCGTCCGGATTGACACTGGCGTCGAGGGCGTGGAAATAGCCATCGTTGGTGGGTGCGTAGATCACGGTGTCGTCCGTGCCGTCGGCGTTCTTGCCGTAGATCATGGCGATCGGCTGCGTGTGAATCGGATCACCCATCTCATGCCGCGAGTCCGTGATCCCCGCGGGCGCAATCACGTCCTGCACGTCGAGCCCGAGCGCCCAATCGACCAGGTCAGCCCGCAGCGGGTCGCCTACGCCACCGATGTTCAGATCGACATCGGTGACGCTGGAATTTGTGAGGGGCGTGAGGCCACTGGGAAAACTGCCGCCGGTGTAGGTGTAAACCGTGCGCGCGGCGGCATCAGGGAGCTTGTTCGCCGCGCCGCCCTTGGTCACATCCGCCCCATCCGCCACGCTGCTCCAGTAGCTGCGCGCCGTGTCGGTGAAGAAGCCGGTGCTGGGATCAACTGCGGCGACCCCGAGTGAGTCGACCACCAGGTTGTGCAACACCTTGTACTTCTTGACGTTGCCCGGCCAGTGGTAGTCGATGCTCGGACTGAACACCGACACGTACAGGTCATTGAGCGTCTGGGTGCGGTTAAAGGCGTTGACCGCTACCGCAGGCGCGGAGAAGGTGGTGTTGGTCTTGATGACCTCCGCCAGAATGTCGTTGAACGCGCTGGTGAGCTCGGTGAGATCGGTCGCCGTAAAAGCCTTGCCGCCGCCAGCCTTGGCCGCGTTGTTGAGATAGGTGAAGGCCGCCGTGGGCGCGCCGCCACTGGCGAAGTCCGTGCCGAAACCGATGAAGTAGCTGGTGACGTTCTGCACCTTGGCTATATCCGGGCGCATGTCGTTGTTGTACAGGTAGCCGGCAAGTGCCGACATGCACTTGCCGCCCCTGGCACCGGAGAAGACCGTGGTGTCGCACTTGCCGCCCAGTGCCGTGATCGCGGCGTCGGCCGCGCCCGCCTCGTTGGGCAGACCGTCCGTGAGGTAGACGATGAAGTTCTTGCGGCAGGAATAGTCCGCCGGGCTGTCGTAGTTGGTGCTGGCGAGCGTGCCGCCGTTCCTGGAACTGGCGACGCTGGGCGCCGCGAAACTGATGGCGCTGTTGCATCTGCCGCTGACGGCGTCCCACGAAGTGCAGGTGGTCGAAGTCGAGCTGTTGCCGAACAGGACCTTTTGCCCCGCAAAGTACAGGTACGCCTCATAATAGGTTTCCGACAACGGGGTGATGCCGGTCGGCGCCCAGCTGTTGACCAGGTTCACCCGATCGGCGCGGTTGGTGCCCGTATCGATAGGCGCGATCGGCGCCAGCACCATGCCGCCGCTCCCGCTGTAGTTGTAGCGCATCAGGCCGACGTTGACCCCGGTCATGCTGTTGAGTAGCGAAGCGGCAGCGGTATGCATGATCGTCATCTTCGTACTCGTCGAAGACTGGCTCGAGTCGTAGATGTAGTTGAGGTAGTTGGCCGTATAGATCGTATAGGTGCCACCGCTGGCGCTCGCGAAATAGTTCTTGGTCGCGTCCCACACGCCGACCAGCCGCTCCGGGAAGCCGGTGACCGTGTCGGCGGTCGTCGTAACGGTACCGGGGGGCGTCGTGGTCGTGGTCTGGATCGAGAACGTATCGGTCGAAGCAAACAGCTTGGTCGAATTTACGCCGTCGCCATGCACGCCCATGTCGGCCTTGCACTCGACGTAGCCGGTGGTATTGGCAGCATTGATCGGGGCTCGCCACCCATAGGTGCTCGTGGTTTTCGTGACCTTGGGTTTGCTGGCCGTGCCATTGCCGGTGCTGGTACTGGCGGTGGAGGAGCCCCACTGCGTGAAGGCGTCGGTGGCAAAGCCCGTGCTGCCCAGCGGACTCAACATATTGTTGCACGTGAAGAGGCTCCTGGCGATCTTCGCGGCCGAGGCGCAGGCCGGAAGGCCCCTGGCGCTGTAGTAGTAGTAGTTGCTGTCGAAGTTGGCAGCACACTTGTTGGCCGCATAGGTTTGCGCCGGATTGTAGGCTTTCTGCGTGGTCACAGAATCGTTCATACTTCCCGAGGTATCGAGAATGAACAGAATGTTGGCGGGAATGTTCCCGTTGTTCTGGTTGAAGAAGATTTCAGTGTCGTCGGCAAGGGCCGCCGAGGCGGCTCCCACTGACAGCAGGAACCCGGTAACCACTGCAATGAATCGCGACTTTGAGGCTCGCATAATGTGATCCTTCAGCGCGGCTGCGCTGTTATTTCTCGAGTACCGCAATACGGCTGACGACCAGGTCGCGCAGCCGGTAACTGATGGTGAGCGGCCGCCCGCCTTTCTGGCGTGCATAGGCTGTCATCTCCCGCAGGCTCACGGTGTGACCCGCGAGGATGCACTGGGTGTTCTGGTCGAGTTGCAACGTCGCATGCAGGCAACTTACGCAGTTGCGTACGTCGACGCGGCCGGCGAGGCTCGATGGGAATATCACCTCGTCGGTCGTGGTTTCGACCGAACCCTCGAGGACCATGTTGGGCGGCAGCTGCGCGCGCGCCGCGCCGACGCCGGCGGCCAGCGCCAGGAACGCTGCTGCGATCAGGGTTTTAAAGGTGCTGTTCATGTTGCTCTCCAGTTCCTTGTTTGGCCGTCGCTCATTGCAACCGGTTGTTGGCCAGGTTCGGATCGTTCTGCACGGTCGGATCCCAGGGCGAGATGACCGCCACGCCCTGGGTATTGATCGCGCGCGCGCTGCGCACGGAAGTACTGCCGGTGCTGATTATCTCAAAGTGATAGGTCGAAAAACTGTTCCAGGAATTGCCCCACATGGCCGGCAGCGGCACACCGCCGAGCTGTCTTCTCACCAGCGCCGCCCAGCTGTCGTTGACGGTGGTCGCACCGTTGAGATTCTCAAACACGCTGCTGGGGTTGAAGGCGCCCTGGGACATCGACTGTTCGATACCGGTTTCCGCCGTCTGGAAGGCGTTGGCACGATATTGCTCGTTGCCCGCCATGATGAATTCGAGGCTGGCCGAGTTCATGCCGGATACGGCGAGCAACGTCAGCACCAGCAGCAGAATCAGGCCAATGACCAGCGCTGCGCCCTGCTGTTGCCGCTGCAATCCCGTTGTGGATCGGTTGCGCATGATTTCAGGTTCCCAGCGCGTTGCGCACCTGGATGGTGCGGGAAATCAACAGATGACGCACATGCCGCGGGCCGGTGGCCGTAGCGTCGGGGTTCAATGATGGCTGGTAGGCCTGGCCGGCTCCGGCCGCGGCGTTCAGGTTACCGGTCGGCGTCGCCGCCAGCCGATCACCGTAGGCGTAGATGCGGTCGTCGGTGAAACCGATCTCGGGCGTGTCCGAGCGCACCAGCAACCAGATGCGCACTGCAACGATCTGCGCCGTTGCCGGCACGGTCAGGTCGTTGGGATTCACATAGCGTGTGGCGACGCCGGTGTTGCCGATCGGATCGATGCCGAACTGCACCTGCATGTCTTCCACGCCGGCGATGATTTCCTGGTCGCGGAACACCAGCGCGACGCCGGCCATGGTCAGCGTCTTGCGGTGGAGCGAGGGCAGGTTCGCCTGCTGCTGCGAATTGCGGTCAATGTAAAAAGTATCGACGATGAGATTTTGCAGCTTCTGGACGGCCACGTTGCTCGCTTGCCCGGCCACCGCCGCCGGGCAGGAAGCGGCAAGACCGTTGCTGATCAGCTGGCCGGCGATGCGCGAAGTACAGATCTGCAACTGACCCGGCACCGGCGCACTGTCAAACACCGAGGCCCGCCGCACCGTGAGCGTGTCGGCTGTGGTCACCGCGTTGGTGGCCCAGGGGACGGCCGTTGTCGCGTCGGGGAGATTATCGCAGCCGGGCTGTCTGGTGGGGCTGATCACGTAGCTGTTGTTGTCGCCCTGCAGATTGGTGGTCAGGTCGACGGCAAAATTGGTACCGCAGATGTTAGCGGCCGCGGCCGGCGCCACCGCAGCAACTGCGGCGGTCTGCGGCGCCTGGTTGGCGATCACGCCAGCGCCCTTGAGCAGCCCCCAGTAGTTGGACGCGCGCACGTCCGGCTCGATCACGGCCATGGCATAGCGCGCGGTCTCCTGCATGCGGGCGACATTTTCATTGACACCGTAGGCGTTGCGGCTGTTGACGTAGACCTGCGTGGCGCCAAAGATCAGCACCGCGCCGATCGTCATCGCCACCATCAATTCAATAAGGCTCAGGCCGCGCTGGTTGCGGCGCAGGCACTGCCCATGGTTGTGAGTGCGACTGTTCATAGCTGTAGTGTCAGCTGGTAGGACGGCGTGGTCCCGCCGCTCTCCGTCCAGCTGATGGTGATCTGATAGGTGAACAACGGGCCGCCACCCGCCGCGGGGTTGACCAGCACAGCACCGATCCCGCCCGGCAGGATGGTCGCGATCTGGTTCTGCCAGACCCGCAGGTCATTGGCCGCCATCAAGGCTGGCCCGCAATCCACGGAGCCGGCGCCGTAGCAGTTGTTGTCGGCCGCGGCCGCAGCGTAAGCCACGTTGGCACCGCGATTCGCGCGGATGCGATCACCGAGATCGGCGGCCAGATTCACCGCCTGCATGCGATAGATGGCACCGCCCCCGGAGCGGAGCGTGGTCACGTAAAGACCGGCGATACCGAGCATGCCGACCGCGAGCACCACCAGCGCGACCATCGCCTCGATCAGCGTGAAGCCGCGCGCGCGGTGGCGAGTGGCAGGCGCCGGTATCTTCACGGGCAGCTCCCGCCGACCCGGCCGAGTGCTGTGCTGTACACGTCGGCATAGGTGGCCGATGCGCGGGCGCGCCCGGTTGGCGTAATGAACAGCGCGCGGGCGGTTGAGTTGGCGCCAATCGCCAGGACGCCGCGCGCATCGCAAATGACGATCGTTCCCGTGGGGTTGCGGGCTCCAGGCAAGTTGGCAAAGCCGCTGGGTCCGAAGCTGACGATCCGGTCAGTGGCGTCTGTCTTGACGGTTACGGTCGTGTCGAGCAGCCCGTGCCTTTCGATTACCGGCTCGGCGGCGCCGTCGTGCTGCCAGTTGCCGTTGGTGTCCTGAAACACGAACCAGCCCTTGAAGGTGGCGTAATCGCAGGTCATGGCCGCATCGGCCACCGTGGGGTTGGCGGTGCCGCAGACCACGACGTTGCCATTCTGGCGCTTGATGGCCTCGGTCCGCGCTACCTGGATCGAATGCAGCATGTCGTTGACGCCACCCGAAAGCCGGTTATTGCGCATGAAGTCGCGCATGTTGGGTATCGCCAGGCCGACCAGGATAGCCCCCACCCCGAGGGTGACCATCAGTTCGACCAACGTGAAGCCCGATTGCCGGTGCTTGTCCATGGACCCATCCTAGGGGCCGCGCCGCCCGGGTAAAGGAAGACCCGATTAACGGCCGTTTGCGGTGGATGAACGGCGTGACGGGCGGGCGCGGTTTACCTTAAGGTAGGCGCATGGCCGGCCGGACCGCTCCTACCTTGTCCCGACGCGTCCTGTGGGCCGCGACTCTGCTGCTGGCGGCCGGTGCCCCTGGAAGGGCTTGGACGGCCCCGGCGACGCTTAAATTCGCCACTTGGAACATGGAATGGTTCCTGGCCCCGGCCACCTTCAATGAGCTCAAGGGCGACTGCACCCGGGACGACCGCTCCCACCGCCGGAACCCGCGCAGCATTCCCTGCGACGTGGCCGCCACGCTGGAGCGCAGCGCCACCGATTTCGCCGGTACGGCCCGCGTCGCCCGCACGCTCGATGCCGACGTCGTGGCCGTAGAGGAAGTCGACGGGCCCGAGGCGGCGCGGCAGGTGTTTCCCCGGCACGAGTTCTGTTTCACCGGCGGGCGTGTCGTGCAGAACACCGGCTTCGCCATCCGCCGCGGTGTGCCGTTTCGCTGTGGTGCCGACCTCACGGGGCTCTCACTGGGCGATGAGTTACGGCGCGGCGCCACGGTGGTGCTCTATCCGGATACGGCGCGCGAGCTGCATCTGCTCGCGGTGCACCTGAAATCGGGCTGCTGGCGCCAGGCGCTGGATTCCAGGGCACACGCCTGCGAGCGCCTGGTCCAGCAGGCGCCGGCCCTGCACGATTGGGTGGCATCGCAACAGCGCGCCGGACATCGCTTTGCGGTGCTCGGCGATTTCAACCGCGATCTGCTCGCCGAGCACGCTGATGGCCTCTGGACACGTCTCGGCGCCGATGCGCCCGAATCCTCGCTGGTCAACACCGCGAGCCGCGCGGCGTTCCGCAACTGCTATCCAGGCCAGACCCACACCGGCTTCATCGACTACATCCTGCTTGGGAATACGCTGGCGCCCGCCCTGGTCACCGGCTCCTTCGAGCGGCTGACTTATTCCGCCACCGACGCCTGGCGCCTTAAGCTTTCCGATCATTGCCCCGTTGCGATTCGTTTGCGTCTTGATTAAGTTAGCTCCGGGTTGGCTTCGGGCCGAATCCATGCATAATCGAAGCTGGCCGCGTCCATAGCCGCGACAGCGGATAGCCGGCCCCAGGGGTTTTGGAATTACATGGAACGACGCCTGCACACACGCCACCGGGCGCGCACTACGGTGTACATCATGATGCCGGCGGGCAAGCGTCGCCTGTGCCGCGCCATCAACCTCAGCGCCAACGGCGTATTCATCCGTACTGCTTCACTCGGCCTCAAGAAAGGCCAGCAGGTCGAACTCGCCTTTGCGATCGACCTGGGTGAGGTCACCAAGGTGCACCGGCGCACCGCGGTGGTCGCGCATATTTCCGGCGGCGGGACGGGTCTGATGATGGACGCCTACGCCGCCCGCTAGAGCCGCGGGTTCATGGAATCGTGAGACACTAGCCTGCATGCTGCAGGTTCGCGATCTCCACAAATCCTATTCCGGCACCGAAGTCGTTCGTGGCGTCTCCTTTGGCGTCGCGGCCGGTGAATGCTATGGCCTGCTCGGGCCCAACGGCGCCGGCAAGACCACGACGCTCAAATGCTGCCTGGGTCTGACAACCAGTGATGCAGGCACCATCACCCTTGCGGGTCTCCCGGTGCCGGGCGCGGCGCGCGAGGCGCGTGCACGCACTGGCGTCTGCCCGCAGTTCGATAACCTCGACCCCGACTTCACCGTGGCCGAGAACCTCGTGGTGTACGGCCGCTATTTCGGTATCGCCCGCCGCGTCATGCTGGAGCGCGTACCGCGGCTCCTCGAGTTCGCGGGTCTCGAGGACAAGGCCACCTCCCGGCTCGACACGCTCTCGGGCGGCATGAAGCGACGCCTGACGCTGGCGCGCGCACTCGTCAACGACCCGCAGATCATTTTTCTCGATGAACCCACCACCGGGCTGGACCCGCAGGCACGGCACCTGATCTGGGACCGGCTCAAGAGCCTGGCGGCCTCCGGGCGGACGCTCATCCTGACCACCCATTTCATGGACGAGGCCGAGCGGCTCTGCGATCGCGTTGGCATCATGGATCGAGGTGCGCTGATCGCCGAGAACACGCCGCGAGCGCTGATCGGCGCGCAGATCGAACCGCATGTGGTCGAAATATTTGGCGACGGAGTGCGCGAGTTCGCGCGCGATGTCGCGCCCCGCTTTGCCCAGCGCCTCGAAGTGACCGGCGAGACGGCGTTCTGCTACTGCCACGACGCCGCACCACTCCTCGAGGCCCTGCAGGGCCAGACGGCGCTGCGCGCGCTGTCGCGCGCCGCCAACCTCGAGGACGTGTTCATCAAGCTCACGGGGCGCGACATCCGTGACTGAACCGCTGATCGAACGCTTCGGACTGCGCTTCCTGCACGTGGTCGGCCGCAATTTCCTGGTGTGGCGCAAGCTCATGTTCGCTTCAATGATCGGCAACATGGCGGACCCGATCATCTACCTGGTTGGCCTCGGGGTCGGGCTGGGCGCCTTCATGCCCACGATCGACGGCATGCGCTACATCAATTTCCTGGCCGGCGGCATGCTGTGCTTCAGCGCCATGAACAGCGCCACCTTCGAGGCGCTGTACTCGGCGTTCTCGCGCCTTAAGGTCCAGCGCACCTGGGAAGGCATCATGCACGCGCCCATGACCGCCGCCGACGTGGTGCTGGGCGAATGGATCTGGGCGGCGCTCAAGGCCACGCTGTCAGGCACCGCCATGCTGCTGGCGATGTACCTGCTCGGCATCGCGCACGGATGGCGACCGCTGCTGGTGATGCCCGTGGTGCTGTTGATTGGGCTGGCGTTCTCGGGCCTCGGCCTGATCATGACCTCCATGGCCCGGTCCTATGAGTTCTTCATCTTCTATTTCACGCTGCTGATCACGCCGATGATGTTCCTCTCGGGCGTGTTCTATCCGCGCGCCGCGCTCCCGCACGCTGTCCAGGTGATCGGCGCCTTCCTGCCGCTGACGCACGGCGCCGACCTGGCGCGCGGCATCACGCTGGGCATGCCGATGACGCACCCCTGGCTCGACGTACTGGTGCTGGCGGCCTACGCGACCTTGGGCGTGTCGCTGTCGGTACGGTTGGTCGAGCGCCGGCTGCTGAAGTAGGCGGTACCGCCGGCATCCGGGTCGAGCAGCACGGCCATTCTGGTGGCGTCACGCGCCACCACCACGCTGTCCTCGGCGTGGAAGCGCGCGCGGGAATCGTGCGCGAAGACCACCAGTACGCCGAATACCGTGGCCGCGCTGCGCAGCGGCACACTGATGAAGCGGAACGGATCGCCGGCCGAAACCGTCAGCGCCTTGTTCACGCACAGCGTGTCGCCCGTGCTCTGGGCGCGCCAGGCCAGCTCGCCGCTCGCGACCTTGCGTAGTGCGGCCAGGTCGTGCAGCTGCGAATTCGCAGCTGCGTGACAGTGAAAATAGTTGTTGCGCGGAATGCAGACCACCGCGGCATCGGCCCTGACCGCCATAGCAAGTTCCTTGAGGAGCCGCTCGACCGGATCGGCGATAATGCGTGCAGCGGCCGCAAGGAGCGGCCCGAGTCGCACTTCAAGCGCGCCCGGCAACAGCAGCTCGTCGCGCCGGAACGGCCCGTTGACGGCCAGCGCCAGGGCACCGGCCAGCGCACCAGATGATTCGCGCATCAGGAAGGCATAGCTGGCCGCCGCTTTGAGCGCGCAGCGCATGGAATAAGACGGACCGCCGCGATCGGCGCTCGCCAGCAGATCCGCGGCGAGCGAACACAGGTCGGCGTGTTCCTGACCGTCGGATACCCAGGCTGGCTGCGCCTGGTGATCGAACAGCGCCACCGCGCCCGCCCGCGGCACGATGGTTTTGACCAGTTGCCCGAAAGTCGAAAGTTTGACCGGCAAGGCCTGCTCCTGCCCGAAATGCATTCGTGGCTTGCGCCAACCATGCCCGGGAAACACACCGGCGACCGCCGAGGCGGTCACAGCACGCGCTTTCTCAAGGCTTCGTCGGTCAAACCGGACCTGTTTCACACACGGCTGTCAGCGTCTCCCCAGGCCCGTGGCCGCACCG
>JAYUZI010000051.1:0-6172 GCA_043751915.1 Gammaproteobacteria bacterium
CTGGCGGAAGGCCGGCTCGTGAACCTCGGCTGCGGCACCGGCCACCCCAGTTATGTGATGAGCAGTTCCTTTGCGAACCAGGTGCTGGCGCAGATCGAGCTGTGGGGCCGGCACGGGAAGTACGCCGTGGGCGTGCACGTGCTGCCGAAACACCTGGATGAGAAGGTGGCGCGATTGCAACTGGTGAAACTCAACGCCGAACTCACGCAGCTGAGCGATGCCCAGGCGCGCTATATCGGCGTCGACCGGCAGGGCCCGTTCAAGACCGACCAGTACCGTTATTGACGCATTGGCGACCCGGCTGCCACGAAACGGCGACAGCCGTTCCGCGACCGGTTTAACATCATCGGAAACGACCCTTCGGAACTGTGGAATGCGTCGGCAGTCGACACAGGTATGGGCGCTGTGAATTTGAAGCAGGTCACCGGGCGCGCGGCGCGCGGCCGGTAAGATTGTGGTCATGGAGACCGAAATCCGCCTGCTGCAGATATCCGACCCGCACCTGTTCGGACGGGCCGACGGCGCGCTGCGCGGCGTGGTGACGCGCAAGTCGCTCCAGGCGGTGCTGCACCATGCGCGCGCCCATCACTGGGACACGGAGGCGCTGCTGCTGACCGGCGACCTGGTGAACGACGACGCCGACGGCTATGCCACGGTGCGCGAACTGTTCGGGCAACTCGGCAAGCCGGTCTGGTGCCTGCCCGGCAACCACGACGACGGCGAGGCCATGCGGCGCGAACTCGGCGCAGCGCCCTTCGAAGTCGGCGGCTTCCATGACCTCGGTGCCTGGCGCATCATATTGCTCGATAGTTGCGTAAGCGGCCAGGCGCACGGGCGTTTGAGCGCCGCAGAACTGACGCGGCTCGACGCGACGCTGGCCAGCGCGGGCGATCGCCACGTGCTCATCAGCCTGCATCATCACCCGGTGCGCATGGCAAGCCGCTGGATCGACTCGGTCGGGTTGCAGAATCCCGAGGATTTCTTCGCGCTCACCGATCGTTACCCGCAGGTGCGCGTCGTACTGTGGGGACACGTGCACCAGGTCTTCGACTCACGGCGCAAGGGCGTGCGGTTATTGGCGGTGCCTTCGACCTGCGCGCAGTTCCTGCCCCACAGCGATCAGTTCGCGATCGACCCGAGCCCGCCCGGCTACCGTCGCCTCACGCTGCGGAGCGACGGCACCATTGATACGGAAGTACTGCGGGTCGAGTTGCAGGCCACAGCGCACACCGCCCAGCGCGCCGCCGGCGCCTGACGGCACCGCGGGGGCTTACTCCTCGCCTGCGGGCGGCACTTCGATCAGCGGCGCCAGAGCGCGCATCCGCTGCTGCGGATCATCGAGCTCCAGCAGCTCCTGCTGCGCACTGCGCTCGAGCGGCAGGAATTCAGCCAACCGGTTCGATACCCAGCCGGCATCATCAAAATCGGCGTCGAGGTGCCGTGCCGTGTCGCCGAGCTCCTGCAGCACGCGACGCAACACCCGCGCCAGCGGCCGATGTTCCGGCGCCAGCGCGCTCGGTGGCGGCTCAGCCAACCATTCGACGGTGCCGAGGTGCAAGCCGTCGCTTTGCAGGCGGCGGCTCTGCAGCCTGAAACGCCGCGCGCCGCGGCACATGAGGCCCAGCAGCCCATCGGGCAGCGCGTTGAAATCGACGATGCGCGCACTGCTGCCGATGCTCGCCAGTTCAGCGACCGGTCCGCTTTCGGCGCCGCCCGCTTCCTTGATCAGCAACACGCCAAATTCATTGCCTTCGCGCATGCAGCGGCTGACCATGTCGACGTAGCGCGTTTCGAAGATCCGCAGCGGCAGCAGGCCGCCCGGGAACAGCACCGTGCGCAGCGGGAACAGCGGCAATTCAGCCATGGGCACCGCGCGCGGCCAGCGCCTTGAGCAGCCGCTCGTGCAGGCCACCAAAGCCGCCGTTGCTCATCAGCAGCGCATGATCGCCCGCGCGCAGGTCGAGCGCGAGTCCCGCCAGGAGCGAGTCGAAGTCAGCGGCCACGTGCGCGCGTGCGCCGAGTGACTGCAGGGCGCCGGCGGCGTCCCAGCCCAGATCGGCGGGCGCATACAGCCAGACGCTGTCGGCACCAGCCAGGGAACCGGCCAGCGTGTCGCGGTGCACGCCGGCGCGCATGGTGTTCGAGCGCGGCTCGAGCACCGCGACGATGCGCTCGCCGCCGACGCGGCGACGCAGCCCCTCGAGCGTGGTCGCGATCGCCGTCGGGTGATGCGCAAAATCGTCATAGACCCGGACGCCGCCGGCGACGCCGCGCAGCTCCATGCGCCGGCGCACACCCGCGAACGACGCCAGTGCCAGGCAGGCGCGCGCCGGCGGCACGCCGGCATGGCGCGCGGCACCGATGGCCGCGAGCGCGTTGTCAACGTTGTGGAGCCCGATCAGCGGCCAGCGCACTTCGCCGCAGGCGACGCCCCCGAACCGCACCGCAAAGGCCGAGCCGTCACTTCCCGGTGCCAGCTCGGCCGACCATGCCACAGTGGCGCCCCCGGCCGCAGCGCCGTCGCGCGCGAAACCTTCGACGCCGCTCCAGCAACCCACGGCGAGCACACGCGCAAGATTCGCGTCGCCCGCGTTGACCAGAATGCGCCCAGCCCCCGGCACCGTGCGCACCAGGTGATGGAACTGGCGCTCGATGGCGGCGAGGTCCGGGTAGATGTCGGCGTGGTCGAATTCCAGGTTGTTCAGCACCAGCGTGCGCGGCCGGTAGTGCACGAACTTGGCGCGCTTGTCGAAGAAGGCCGTGTCGTATTCATCGGCCTCGATCACGAAGAACGGCAGCTCACCGAGCCGCGCGCTCAGGTCGAAATTGCCCGGAATGCCGCCGATGAGGAACCCGGGCGAGAGCCCGGCATCTTCGAGGATCCAGGCCAGCATCGCCGCGGTCGTGGTCTTGCCGTGCGTGCCCGCGACCGCGAGCACCCAACGGTCGGCGAGCACTTCACGCGCCAGCCACTCGGGCCCGGAAACGTAAGGGATGTTCTGTTCCAGCACCGCTTCGACGACCGGCATGCCACGCGTGCAGACATTGCCGACCACGACGACGTCCGGGCGCGGCTCGAGCTGTGCCGCGCCATACCCTTCGGTAAGACCGATGCCGAGGGCGGCGAGCTGCGTGCTCATCGGCGGATAGACGTTGCGGTCGGAGCCCGTGACCTGGTGGCCCGCGGCGCGCGCGATCGCGGCGACACCACCCATGAAAGTTCCGCAGATACCCAGTATGTGTACGTGCATAATCACGTCGATTGTACACGCGGGCGCACAGGCGCTCGCCCTCGAAGGTTTCGATGGAGCGTCAGCTTAACTTGTCCACACCGATCACCGATGCCGCGGCGTTGTCCGCCGCCGCCGCCGCCCTGGCGCCCCAGACGGCACTGGGGCTCGACACCGAGTTCATGCGTGAGCGCACTTACTACGCGCAGCTGTGCCTGCTGCAGCTGGGAGGAACCGGGCTCGTGGTGTGCGTCGACCCGCTGGCGCTCAAGTCGCTCGAGCCACTGCGTCCGCTCATGGCGGCGCCGGGCCTGTGCAAGATCCTGCACGCGGCCCGCCAGGACCTGGAAGTGCTGGAACCCTCGATCGGCGTCCTGCACAACGTGTTCGACACCCAGGTGGCCGCCGCGCTGGTCGGGTTCCCGGCACAGATCGGCTACGGCGATCTGGTGCGCGAGATCCTCGGCGTCGACCTGCACAAGAGCCAGACCCGCACCGACTGGTCACGCCGGCCGCTGTCGGCCGCGCAGATCGACTACGCGCTGGACGACGTGCGCCATCTGCCACCGCTCCGCGAGCAGCTCGGCGAGCGGCTCGAGCGCCTCGGCCGCAGCGCCTGGTTCGACGAGGAAATGGCGCAGCTCGGCGGTGAAAACTTCGCGGTCGACCCGGAACAGGCCTGGCTGCGCATCAAGGCCTTTGCCGACCTCGACCCGGACCGGCAGCGGCTGGCGCAAATGCTGGGCGCCTGGCGCGAACGCCGGGCGATGAGTTCGGATCGGCCGCGCGGCTGGATACTGCCTGACGGCGCGCTGCGCGACCTGGTATTCCAGGTGCCGCGCGACCGCGCCGCGCTGGCGCGCTTGCGCGAGCTGCCAGACGGCATTCGCGAGAACAGTGGCGCGCAGCTGCTGGAGCTGATCAGTGCCGCGGCGGTCCCGGAGCCACCGGCGGCGCTGCCGCAGCGGCGGCGCCCGGACCCGGAACAGCTCGACAAGGTGACGCGCCTCGCGGACCTGGCGCGTGGCATCGCGGCCACGCTCAGGCTGGCGCCTGAGATTCTCGCCACCCGGCGCGAGCTGGAGCAGCTGGCGCGCGGCCAGCGCGACGGCTCGCTGCTGCGCGGCTGGCGCCGCGAGGCCATCGGCGCGGAACTGCTGAAAGCGCTCTAGTCGCTAGCGACGGCGGCGCGTTCGCTTGCGCGCCAGCTTGCGCGGGACCTTACGCCCCGCCTTGCGAGCGACCTTGCGCTTGGCCTTGCGTGCGGTCTTGGACGCCGCCTTCCGCACAACCTTGGCCTTCTTGCGGGCGCTCTTGCGCTCCGCCTTCGCCTTCGCCGGCGCCTTGCGCGAGCGCTTCGGCCTGGCCAGCACGGCGATCAGGCGGGCCGTGACTTCGCCCACCGAACCCTGAGCATCGACGGTGCGCAACAAGCCCCGGGCGTGATAGTGCTCGATCAGCGGCCGGGTCTGCTCGTCGTAGACGGCCAGCCGGCGCGTCACGGTCTGCTCGTTGTCGTCCGGACGCTGCGTGAGTGCCGGCGCCGGCGCGCACTTGGTGCAATGCGTGATGCCCAGCGTGGCGGCATCATGCACGTTGAAAATCGTGCCGCAATTCGGGCAGCTGCGCCGGCCCGAGATGCGGCGCGCGATTTCGGCGTAATCGACGTTGAACAGCACCACCGCGTCGAGCGGCGCGCCGATGGCGACCAGCATCGTCGACAGCGCCCCGGCCTGGGCGAGATTGCGTGGGAAACCATCGAGCACGTAACCCTTTGCGGCATCGGGCTGCCGCAGCCGTTCGCGAATGATGCCGATGACGATCTCGTCCACCACCAGCGCACCGGCGTCCATGGCCGCCTTTGCCCGGAGCCCCAGGGGCGTGCCGCGGGCAACGGCCGAGCGCAGCAGGTCGCCGGTGGAAATCTGTGGAACGCCGAAGCGCGCGACCAGCCGCTGCGCCTGGGTGCCTTTGCCCGAACCGGGCGCGCCAAGTAGAACGATACGCATGTGTGAAAGGTACCGAGCGGCCCGCGCGCGGTCAAACACCCTCTGCCCCGCCCCACCGCCTTGGGCTATCCTGAGGACCACAGAGCACACATCGTCCCGGAGCCGCCCAGCCATGCCGAAGCCCACGCCGCGCAATGCCGTCTATGCCCAGTCCGGTGGCGTCACCGCCGTCATCAACGCCTCAGCCTGCGGGGTCATCGAAACCGCCATGAAGCACCGGCGCCACATCGGCCGCGTTTACGCCGGGCGCGACGGCATCGTCGGCATTCTCACCGAGAATCTCATCGACGTGGGCGCCGAGGACCGCACGACCATTCGCGCCCTGCGCCATACGCCGTCTGGCGCCTTCGGCTCGGCGCGCTTCAAGCTCAAAGGGCTCGAGCACAACCGCGCTGAGTACGAGCGGCTGATCGAGGTGTTCCGCGCGCATGACATCGGCTACTTCTTCTACAACGGCGGCAACGATTCGATGGACACGGCGCACAAGGTCGCGCAGATCGGCACGCAGCTCGGATACCCGATCGCCTGCATCGGCGTGCCCAAGACAGTCGACAACGACCTGCCGCACACCGACTGCTGCCCGGGCTTCGGCTCGGTGGCCAAGTACATCGCCGTCTCGACGCTCGAGGGCGCGATGGACGTCGCCTCGATGGCGCGCACGTCCACCAAAGTCTTCGTGCTCGAGGTGATGGGCCGCCATGCGGGCTGGATCGCCGCAGCCGGCGGGCTCGCCGGCAGGAAGCCCGGCGAGGCACCGCACATCATCCTGTTTCCGGAGATCGCCTTCGAAAAGGATCAATTCCTGGCGCGCGTGAAGCAGTGTGTCACCGATTACGGCTACTGCGTGATCGTGGTCTCGGAGGGCGCGCATTATGCCGACGGCAAGTTTCTCGCCGAGGCCGGCACCAGGGATGCCTTCGGCCACACGCAGCT
>JAYUZI010000052.1:0-2723 GCA_043751915.1 Gammaproteobacteria bacterium
TGGGCCCGCAGTGCCTCCTTGACGAGCGCGTCACGCGCCATCGCCAGGGGTTCGTAGCGGCGGTTCCAGTAGACCGAGTCCGCGCCGGTCTCGCGGCACAGTGCCTGCAGCACGGGTAATGCCGGACCGCGGCGGATGATCAGCCGTGAGCCGCGCCGCTCAAGATCGGCGGTGAGCGCAACCAGTGACTGGTGCAGCCACCAGCGCGACGCAGCGCCGGTCGCCCAGTCGCCGTCCTCGACGCTGCTGTCGATGTAGAGCGGCAGCAGCGGCCCGCCGCTCTCGAGTGCGGCGCGCAGGGCCGGGTTGTCGGCGAGGCGCAGGTCCTGGCGCAGCCAGACGATGGCGGCAGCGTTGCTGTTCACGTTACGGCGACATACTGGCGCGGCGGCTGGTTCAGCTGATCGAGGTAGGTTCGCCGTGCTGCCGGTGCGAGTGCGGCCCAGTCGATCTTTGTGTTCCACGTGGTGCGCAGCTGCCCATCAGTTACGGTAACGGTGTGCACGGGCCGTGGATCGGGCGCCGCCGCGAGCCGTGTGGTTCGTCCATGGCGCAGCAGTTCGAGCACCGCGCGCGCCACGGTGGCGCTGCGCGGCAGCGCGCTGTGTTCGCAGCGGATGAAATAGTTGTCGCTGCCGGCAAGTTGCGAGCGCGCCAGCGGTACCGTGCCGTCGCCGGCATCGCTCACCGCGTACCGAAATTCGTCGTCGACAAGCTGCAGGCCAGTGACAGTGCGCTGGCGCGTGCCGCTGATGGCGATGCAGCGCGGCTCGGTGGGCGACAGTGTGTCGAGAAAAGCGCGCGCCGCCGCCAGCAACCGCACGTCCGGGCGCGGCCCGGATCGCGGCCAGTTGCCCGCGTCGAACAGATCGGTCGCCAGCCCGGATCCGGGCGGCGGCACCATCTGGTTGATGCTGGGGAAACTGCTGAATACCCGCGCCGCCAGGAACTCGGCGTCATGCAGCCGGTCAAGCGCGGCGAGCCGCCGCACCACGGGATAGGTGCCGCGTATGGCCTGCACGGCGCCGAACGAGCCGCGATGTGGCGTCCCGAGCGTGATCAGCTGCCGCACGCGCGCGAGCTCATGGTCCTGCATGGCGCGGCGGGCGATCAGGCCGCCCATGCTGTGCGCCACGACCCGTATCCCCGGCGCGGGGTCGGCGCGCAGCCGTACGGCGAACGCGGCCGCGAGCCCTTCGAGACTCTGCCGCCAGTCGTAATCGTGCACCACCACATGGAAGCCGCCGGCGCGCAGCCGCAACTGCAGTGCGAGGTAGCTGAACGGGATGGCGCCCAGTGACACGAGCGCTGCGGCTTCGGGAAGCCGCAGGCGCGTGAGTGCGCCACCGATGACGTCCTGTGGATCGAGCCAGAGCAGGTCAGCCGGAGCGCCCGCCGGGCGCAGCGCGCCCAGCTGCGTCCCCATGATGCCCGGCAGGATGTAGACCGTTTCGGCATGACAGCGCCGCGCGCGCCGCGCCCGGCGCGCGAGCCCGGCGAGCAGCGCGTATTCCACGGCGCCAAAGACCGCGGTGAGTTCACGGCGTGCGTTGCCGCTGGCCAGCAACGCGCTCAGCTCGGCATCGCTCCGGCACATGCGGTCGTAGACCGAGACTGCGCCGCCCTGATCGTCGCTCATGTGCTGCGGCCAAGACCGCTGTGACGGACCAGCAGTTCGCAGAACGTGCTGATGGCGGGCGCACGGGCCGTGCTTTGGCGCCAGATCGCACCGATGTGTCGTGTCGGAGTCGGCTTGACGAGGTGCAGCAGGCGTAGCCCCGCGGCGTCGGCGTAGGCGCCCCGGCAGGCGAGCGCCGGCAGCAGCGTGATGCCGGCGCCGGCAGCCACCATCTGGCGGAGCGTCTCCAGGCTGGTGGCGCGGAAATCCTGCTTCTCATGCGCGCGGCTGCGCGCGCACACCGCCAGCGCCTGGTCGCGCAGACAGTGGCCCTCTTCGAGCAGCAGCAGTGCGTCCTCGCCCAGGTCGCCGATCTGCACCTGGCGGCGCGCGGCGAGCCGGTGGCTATCCGGTACCGCCAGCAGGAAAGGCTCGTCGTACAACGGCTCGCTCTCGAGACCGGCCTCATGCACCGGCAACGCGAGAATGCCGAGGTCGAGTTCGCCGGCGCGCAGCCGTTCGAGCATCACGTCGGTCTGGTATTCGAACAGCAGGACTTCAAGCCGCGGCAGCGCCTTGCGCAGCCGCACCATGACTTGCGGCAGGAGATAGGGCCCCACCGTGGGTAGCGTCGCGACGCGCAGGCGCCCGGCCAGAGGATCGCGCCAGTCGTGCGCGAGACGGACGATTTCGTCACTGCTGGCGATGATCTGCCGTGCGCGCGCCGCGATCGCCACTCCGGCTTCGGTCAGCGTCACGCGCCGCGGCTGGCGCTCGACCAGCTGCACGCCGAGGTAATCCTCGAGCTTGCGCAGCTGCGCCGAAAGCGTCGGCTGGCTGACGAAGCAGGCGGTCGCGGCCTGGCCGAAATGCCGGGTCTCGGCCAGCGCCGCCAGGTAGCGCAAGTCCTTCAGTTTCAGGTCAGCCACTCTTTTCGCCATACACCTTGCCTATCGACATTATAGGATCAATCGATTGGAGCAATGCAAGCGTAAACCCCACACTAGCCTTTCAATTACCCACATTTTCGCCGGCCATCGTGAACCCGATTTCGATATCAGTAAGCCGGGACATGCCGCGCCACATGACAAGGTTGCCTGGCGGT
>JAYUZI010000053.1:0-6728 GCA_043751915.1 Gammaproteobacteria bacterium
GTGGCGTTTTCCGCGGCGAACTCCTTGACGATACGGCCGACTTCCTCGAATTCGCCGATCGCCAGATCGAGTCCTGCCGTGATATTGACGAGGATGCCGTTCGCGCCCGAAAGATTGATGTCCTCGAGGAGCGGCGACGACACCGCGGCTTCGGCGGCGGCACGCGCGCGACCCTCGCCGCTGGCGGCACCACTGCCCATCATCGCCATGCCGGTCTCGGACATCACGGTGCGCACGTCGGCGAAGTCGACGTTGATCAGGCCAGGGCGCGTGATCAGCTCGGCGATGCCCTGCACCGCGCCCTGCAGCACCTGGTTGGCCGACCTGAAGGCGTCGAGCAGCGTGGTGGTGGGCCCGAGCACCGTCAGCAGCTTCTGGTTGGGAATGGTGATCAGCGAGTCGACGTTCTTGGTGAGCTCGGCGATGCCGTGGTCGGCGACCATCGAGCGCTTGTTGCCTTCCATGTGAAACGGACGCGTAACCACGGCCACCGTGAGGATCCCCAGCTCGCGCGCGATCTGCGCGACCACCGGCGCGGCGCCGGTGCCGGTGCCACCGCCCATGCCGGCGGTGATGAACAGCATGTCGCAGCCGTTGATCAGCTCGATGATGCGGTCACGATCCTCCACCGCGGCTTGCCGGCCGATTTCCGGATCGGCGCCGGCGCCCAGACCCTTGGTGATGTTGCTGCCGATCTGCAGCGCGGTCTTCACCTTGGAGGCCTTGAGCGCCTGCGAGTCGGTGTTGACGCAGATAAAGTCCACGCCTTCGATGCCGGCGGCGACCATGTGCGAGACGGCGTTGCCGCCGCCTCCGCCCACACCGATCACCTTGATCACAGCGCTCTGGCTGTATGCGTCCATGAGTTCAAACATGAGTGTCAGCTCCCCTGTTGGTCGGTTGAATCGTAAAAATCAGAAATGTCCCTTGAACCATTGCTGCATGCGGGTCACGGCGCCGCCCACGCTGCCGCCGAGCGCGCCGCGTGCGGCGGGTGCCGCGTTCTCGCGCGCGTACAGCAGCAAGCCGACGGCCGTTGAATAGATCGGGTTCTGCACGGCTTCGGCCAGGCCACGCACGGCCTGTGGAAAGCCCAAGCGCACCGGTACGTGAAAAATCTCCTCGGCGAGCTCGATGGCGCCTTCCATGCGCGCACTGCCGCCGGTGAGCACCAGCCCTGCAGCGATGACTTCCTCGAAGCCGCTCCGTCGCAGCTCCTCGCGGATCAGGTTGAACAGCTCCTCGTAGCGCGGCTCCACGATTTCGGCCAGCGTCTGGCGCGCCAGGCGGCGCGCTGGTCGGTCACCGACGCTCGGCACCTCGATGCTCTCGTCCGGGTTGGCGAGCTGCGAGAGCGCGCAGGCGAAGCGCACCTTGATATCCTCGGCGTACTGGGTCGGGGTGCGCATCGACACCGCGATGTCGTTGGTGACCTGGTCACCGGCGATCGGAATCACCGCGGTGTGGCGGATCGCACCGCCGGAGAACACCGCGATGTCGGTGGTGCCGCCGCCCACATCGACGATGCAGACACCGAGCTCCTTTTCGTCGTCGGTGAGCACGGCAAAGCTGGAAGCGAGCTGCTCGAGCACGATGTCCTCGACCACCAGGCCGCAGCGCTGCACGCACTTGATGATGTTCTGCGCGGCACTGTCGGCGCCGGTGACGATATGCACCTTGGCCTCGAGGCGCACGCCCGACATGCCGATCGGGTCGCGGATCCCCTCCTGGCCGTCGATGATGAATTCCTGCGGCAGCACATGCAGGATGCGCTGGTCGGCGGGAATCGCCACCGCCTTGGCGGCTTCGATCACGTGCTCGACGTCCGCGGCCGTGACTTCGCGGTCACGAATGCCAACCACACCATGTGAGTTCAGGCTGCGGATGTGGCTGCCGGCAATGCCGGCGTAGACCGCGTGGATCTCGCAACCGGCCATCAGCTCGGCTTCCTCGATGGCACGCTGGATCGACTGCACGGTCGATTCGATGTTGACCACCACGCCCTTCTTGAGGCCGCGCGAGGGCTGTTTGCCGAAGCCGATGATTTCGATCGCGCCATCGGCGGTGAGCTCACCGACCAGCGCCACCACTTTCGAGGTGCCGATGTCCAGGCCCACGACCACGGTCCGATCCGAACGCTTAACCATCCGCATTACCTTTCTGTGCATGGGCGCCGGCGGCAAGACGCGTCGCCCCACTGCGCCAGCCGACCGCGAAACCGTTGGTGTAGCGCATGTCGACATAGGCCATGTCGGTAGCGCGCTGGCAGATCATGCGCAGCGCCACCGCCAGGAAGCGCGCGAAGCGCGCGTCGACCTGATTGCGGCCGAAGCGCACGCTCACACCGTTGTCGAGCTGCAGTTCCCAGGCGCCGCGCGCGTCGAGCCGCAGCGCGGTGAGGCGCGATCCTGACTCGACGATGCGGCCCTGCACCGCGAGGTAGCGCGCGACCACCTCGGCCTCGGTCCCGGTCGGACCAGCCAGCTGCGGCAGTTCCGGCGGCACGAAGTGCGCGCTGTTGGCGAACACGTCGCCGCGCGCATTGACCAGGTCGGTGTCATTCCAGCGCGCCACGGCCTGCTGTTCGGTGACCTGGACCGCGAGGCCTCGCGGCCAGCTGCGCTGCACGGTGGCGGCCTCGACCCAGGGCAGCAACCGGAGCGAGCGGCGCACGTCGGCCAGTGGCGCGGTGACCAGCCCCGCACCGTGCAGTTGCGCACGCACCGCTTTCTCCACCTCAAGCGCGGTGAGATGCTGGAACTGGCCATCGACGCGGATGCGCTCGATCGGCTGGTTGAGAAACACGAGCAGCGCGGCGAGTACCGCCGCCATGCCAAGCACGCCGCCGCCGATGGCGCCCAGCCGTCGCCACGGGAGCGGTGGCAGCTGCCAGCGCGAGCTCGATTCGGCGCGGCGCCGGTTCTGTCGGCGGCGGTTCAGCACGGCGTGCGCACCAGGCTGGTCTCGAGTATCCGCCACACCAGCTCGCCAAAATCGAGCCCCGCGGCGCGCGCGGCCATGGGCACCAGACTGTGATCGGTCATGCCGGGGACGGTGTTGATCTCGAGCAGGAGCGCTTGGCCCTGCGCGTTCATCATGAAGTCGGCGCGACCCCAGCCTTCGGCGCCACAGACCTCGAAGGCCGCAAGCGCCAGGTCGGCCAGGCGCCGCTCGGCATCTGCCGCCAGGCCCGCGGGGCAGAAGTAACGCGTGTCATCGCGCAGGTACTTGGCTTCGTAGTCGTAGAACGCGCGTGGCGTCTCAATGCGGATCGAAGGGAGCGCGGCGCCCTGCAGTATCGACACCGTGTATTCCCCGCCCGTGATCCAGGGTTCGGCGAACGCGACCGGTTCATGCTGCGTGGCGGCGCGCCACGCGGCCGGAAGATCGGCTGCTGTCTCGACGCGCGTCATGCCAACACTCGACCCCTGCGAGGCGGGTTTGACGATCATGGGTAACCCGAGGCGCGCCAGCGCCACGTCGAGGTCGGCGGCCGTGCGCAGCACGATGAACTCCGGAGTCGGCACCCCGACCGCCCCCGCCAGGCGCTTGGTGCGCAGCTTGTCCATGCCAATGGCGGAGCCCGTCACGCCACTGCCGGTGTACGGTATTCCCAGAAATTCGAGTGCGCCCTGCGCGGTGCCGTCTTCGCCGCCGGGGCCGTGCAGCGCAATCCAGGCGCGCGCGTAGCCGTCGCGGCGCAGCTCGCCGAGTTCGCGCTGCGCCGGATCGAAGCCGTGGGCGTCGACGCCGCGACCCTGGAGCGCGGCGAGCACCGCCGCGCCGCTCAGGAGCGAGATCTCGCGCTCAGCGGAACTGCCACCGTAAAGCACGGCAACGCGACCGAAGTCGGCGGCATGGCTCACGCGGTGCAGGCCGCGGCCGTCATGGCGCAGGCGCATCAGGTCGCCTCCCCGACGACGCGCACTTCCGGCACCAGCAGGATGCCATGCACGCGCTGCACCGTCGCGCGCACGTGCGCAATCAGTTCTTCCAGATCACGACCAGTGGCTGCGCCCTCATTGAGGATGAAATTCGCGTGCTTCTCGGCGACCACCGCGCCGCCGATGCGGAAGCCCTTGAGGCCGGCCGAATCGATCAACTGCGCGGCGTGCTGCCCCGGCGGGTTGGTGAACACCGAGCCGCAGCTCCACTCACCGAGCGGCTGCGTCAACTTGCGGCGCTGCGCCTGCTCGCGCACCAGGTGTGCCTGCGCGTCGTCGCGCGGCACGAATTCCAGCTCGGCGGCCAGGAACCATTCGTCGTTGGCCGGCGCGAGCACGTGGCGGTAGCTCACCTGGTACTCGCTGGCCGCGCGCGTGCGGCAGCTGCCATCGCGCGCCATGACGTCGACAGCGCACACCTGCGCCCAGGTCTCACCGCCGTAGGCGCCCGCGTTCATGGCGAGCGCGCCGCCCATGGTGCCGGGAATGCCTGCGAAGAATTCGGCACGGCCCAGCCCCCAGTTGGCGCACTGGCGCGTGACGCGCGCGCAGGGCACACCGGACTCGCAGTACACGCGCAGCTGCGCACGACGCTCGAGGCGCGTAAAAGCGCCGTGCGTGCAGATCACCACGCCGCGGATGCCGCCGTCGCGCACCAGCAGGTTGCTGCCCAGGCCCACCCACAGGAGCGGCGTTTCCAGCGGCAGCGCGCGCAGGAAGGAGGCCAGCTCGGCGCGATCATGCGGGGTGAAGAAGACGTCGGCGGGGCCGCCCACGCGCCAGGAAGTGTGCTTGGACATCGGCTCGTCGCGCCGGATGCGCAGCTGGAACTCGGGAGCGATGGCAAGGTTCATGTGCCTCGCTCCACCGCGCGCGGCGCGGCGAGCTTGCTGAGAAGCTCATGGGAAATGGCACCGATATGGCCGGCGCCCATCGTCACCACGACGTCGCCGTCACGCAGCACGTCGCGGAGCGCGGTGGCCAGGTTTTCCACGCGCTGGACGAACACCGGCTCGAGCTTGCCCCGGCTGCGGATCGCGCGGCAGATGGCGCGCCCGTCCGCGCCCTTGATCGGCGCCTCGCCCGCGGCGTACACCTCGGTGACCAGCAGCGCGTCGAACCCCGACAGCACGGTGGCGAAATCATCGAGCAGATCGCGGGTGCGCGTGTAGCGATGCGGCTGGAAGGCCAGTACCAGGCGCCGATCGGGCCAGGCCTGGCGCAGCGCGTCGAGCGTCGCGGCGATCTCGGTCGGGTGGTGTCCGTAGTCATCAACGATGGTGACGCGCCCTGCTGCCGTGACCACTTCGCCCACCAGCTGCATGCGACGGTCGATCCCCTGGAAGGCGGCCAGCGCGCGCACCATGGCCGCGTCGGCGATCTCGAGCTCGGTGGCCACCGCAATCGCCGCCAGGGAATTACGCACGTTGTGGAGCCCGGCCATGTTGAGCACCACGCGCAGTGGCTCGGCCTTGCCCGGGCGCGTGACTTCGAACAGCGTGCGCGAGCGCTCGCGACGGATTTCGGTCGCGCGCACGTCGGCACCAGCCCCCAGGCCGTAAGTGATCACCGGACGATTGATGCGGGACAGGATGCCCTGCACGTGTTCATCGTCCTGGCAGAGCACGGCCAGGCCGTAGAACGGCAGGTTGTGCAGGAAATTCACGAAACTGTCGCACAGGCGCGCGAAGTCGCCGCCGTGAGTGCCCAGATGATCGTTATCAATATTGGTGACGATGGCGATGACCGGCTGCAGGTGCAGGAACGAGGCGTCGCTCTCATCGGCCTCGGCGACCAGGTAGCGGCCGGCGCCGAGCCTGGCGTTGGTGCCGGCGCTCTTCAGGCGTCCGCCGATGACAAAGGTGGGGTCCTCACCGCCCTCGGCCAGGATGCTGGCGACCAGGCTGGTGGTGGTGGTCTTGCCGTGCGTACCGGCCACCGCGATCGACTGGCGGAAGCGCATCAGTTCGCCCAGCATCTGGGCGCGCGGCACCACCGGTACGCGCCGCGCGAGTGCCGCGTCGACCTCGGCGTTGCCCGCGGCCACGGCGGTCGAGGTGACGACGACGTCGGCGCCGTCGGCATTCTCGGCGCGATGCCCGATGACGATGCGCGCACCAAGCTGCGCGAGCCGCGCCGTGACCGCGTTGGCCTTCAGGTCCGACCCGGTCACCTTGTACCCCAGGTTCAACAGCACTTCGGCGATGCCGCCCATGCCGCTGCCGCCGATGCCGACGAAGTGAATGGTGCCGATGCGCCGCATGCGCAGGTTCATGCCGCTGCTCCGGCGTAGCGCTCGCAGGCCGCCGCCAGTTCGGCGCAGGCGCCGGTGCGGGCCAGCAGCCGGGCGCGTTCGGCCATGGCGATGAGCTTGCCGCGCCCGGCGCACAGTGCCGTGAGTTCGACGGCGAGCCGCTCCGCGGTCAGGTCGCGATCGGCAATCAGCAGCGCCGCGCCCTCCGCCACCAGGATGCGCGCGTTGTGCGTCTGGTGATCGTCGAGGTGGGCCGGATAGGGCACCAGGATCGCACCGACGCCGGCGCAGGCCAGCTCGGAGACCGTCAGTGCGCCGGCGCGGCAGATGACCAGGTCCGCCCAGGCGTAGCTGTCCGCTATGTCTTCGATGAACGGCGACACCTGGGCCCTGACGCCCGCTTCCGCGTAGCCACGGCGCGCCGCCTCGATCCAGCGCTCCCCCGACTGATGCCGCACGTCGACGGCGATGCGGCCGGCGAGCCGCGCCAACGCGTAGGGCAGCACCGAGTTGAGGCGCGCCGCACCGAG
>JAYUZI010000054.1:0-5413 GCA_043751915.1 Gammaproteobacteria bacterium
GAACTGCAGCGCTGCGAAGTGCTGGCCGAGCCCGTTGGCGCGTTGCTGGCGCCGTTGGGCGCGCTGTTCACGGCCCTTGCGATCCGCGAGCGCGTGCCGCAGGTCGAGGTCGCGATCGCGGAAACGGCGGTGGTCCTCGTGATCCGCGTGCTCGATCCGCCGCCGCCGGCCGACGAGCAATTGTTCCTGGATTTTGAACGCACACACGACGTGCAGATCTACCTGCAGAGCGCGGGCCTGGCTTCGGTGCGCCCACTGCGTGAGCCGGCGGCGGCGCTCGAATACACGTTGCCGGAGTTCGCGGTGCGCTTGAAGTTCGAGCCCAGCGATTTCATCCAGGTGAATGCCGAGCTCAACCGCGCGCTGGTCGGTCGGGTGGTCGAGCTGCTGCAACTCGACGGTGAATCGCGGGTCCTCGATCTGTATTGCGGCCTGGGCAACTTCACGCTGCCCATGGCGCGCCGCGCCGCGGGAGTGGTCGGCGTCGAGGGCGAGGCCTCGCTGGTGGCGCGCGCCCGTGACAACGCGGCGCTCAACGGCATCGTCAACGCCGAATTTCACAGTGCCAACCTCGCCGGCGCCGATTTCGGCGCCGCGCCCTGGGCCGGAGGCGAGTACAGCCACGTGCTGATCGATCCGCCGCGCGTCGGCGCCCGCGAAGTGCTGCCCCTGCTCAAGCGTGTCGGCGCGCGGCGCGTGGTCTATGTCTCTTGTCATCCAGGAAGTCTGGCCCGCGACCTGGGGATCCTGGTGCACGAATTGGGCTTCGAACTGCTTGCGGCGGGCGTTGCTGACATGTTTCCGCAGACCACGCACGTCGAATCGTTGGCGGTTCTGGCGCCAGGCGGGCGCCGTTGACGCGTTGCGCTGGGATTTGCCTGCCCAGGTGCGCCACAATGGGCGGCGTGGTCTGGTGGAGTGAGCGATGACGCTGGGACCGCTCATGGTCGACGTCGCGGGATCGGAACTGAGCGCGGAGGATCGTGAGGTGCTCGCGCATCCGCTGGTCGGCAGCGTCATCCTGTTTACGCGCAACTACACCGATCCGGCGCAGTTGCAGCGGCTGGTGGCGCAGATCCACGCGGTACGCAGCCCACGGCTGCTGGTCGCAGCCGATCAGGAAGGCGGGCGCGTGCAGCGCTTCCGCGCCGGCTTCACCCCACTGCCGTCGCTGCGGCTGATCGGCCACCAGTACGACCTCGACCGCGCCACGGGTCTCGAGCTGGCGCGGCGCCACGGCTGGCTCATGGCCTCCGAGCTGTTGGCCTGCGGGCTCGATATCTCATTCGCGCCTTGCGTTGACCTCGACTACGGCCTCTCGGAAGTGATCGGCGACCGGGCGTTCCACAGCCGCGCCGCCGCGGTCGGCGACCTGGCGGTCGCCTACATGCACGGCATGCGCGACGCCGGCATGGCGGCCACGGCGAAGCATTTCCCCGGTCACGGGGCGGTGGTCGCCGATTCGCACCTGGCGTTGCCGGTCGATCGGCGCGAATACACCGATCTGACGGACGAGTTGACGCCATACCGACGCCTGATCGACAACGGTCTGCCGGCCGTGATGGTCGCGCACATCCTGTTTCCAAAGGTGGATACGCAGCCGGCGAGCCTGTCGCAGCGCTGGATCGGCACTGTGCTGCGGGGCGAACTGCGGTTTTCCGGCACGGTGTTTGCCGATGATCTGTCGATGGCCGGCGCCGCCAGCTGCGGCGACATACTCGCGCGCGCCGCGCAGGCGCTGGCGTCGGGGTGCGACGTGCTGCCGGTATGCAACTCGCGACCGAGCGTGCTGCGGCTGCTGGCGGAGCTGCGCGTGGCGCCCGATCCGACCTCGCATATGCGCCAGGCCCGCTTGCGTGCCCACGCGCAACCGGACCGCGGCTCGCTCCTGGCTTCGGATCACTGGCGCCTCTGCCGCGAATCTCTCGAGCGGTGCGTGCAGCCGCCAGCGCTGAAATTCACTTGAACACGCCGCACCAGTGGACCACGGAGTTTCTCCGCGGCGTGATCGATGTCGCGCCCGAAGGCGTCGTGATCTGCGCCGCCGGGGCGGCCGATCATCCGGTGGTCTATGTCAACGCGGCCTTCGAGCGGCTGACGGGTTTCGCGGCCGATGAATTGCTGGGCGGCGATTTGCGGCGGCTCCAGGGGAGTGATCGCGAACAGGAGGGGCGGGTGCGGCTGCGCTCGGCGCTGAGCCAGGGCACGGGCACGCGCGCATTGCTGCGCAACTATCGCAAGGATGGGACGCAGTTCTGGAACGAAATTTACCTCGAACCGATCCGCAACGCCGCCGGCGCAGTCACGCATTTCGTGGGATTCCACCGCGACGTCGCTGAACGTGAGCGCAGCGCCGGCGCGCGCGCCGCAGCCGGCGGCCTGCCGGCCTGGATGCGCGAAGATCGGTTGACGGGACTGTATACGCGCGGCTATTTCGAGGAGTTGTTGCGTCACGACTGGCAGAGCGCGCTGCGCGAGGAGCGGTCGCTCAGTGTGTTGATGTTCGATTTCGTGGCGCTGGGAACCTACAACGACACCTTCGGACGGCAGGCGGGCGACGCCTGCATCCGCCGCCTGGCGGGCGTCATCAGCGCCTGCTTCCGTCGCGGCTCCGATCTGGTGGCGCGTTGGGACGGCGGCACGCTGATCGCGCTGGCCCGCAGCACGGAGCTCGCGAATCTCGAGGGTTTCGCCCACGCGATCACGCAGCGGGTGCTGGAGCAGCGTATCCACCATCCGCGCGCGGCTCCCGGCAAGTACGTGGCGGTGAGCGGCTGCGTCGCCACGCTCAAGCCCGCGCCCAGGCTCCAGCCGGAGAATCTCCTGCAGGGCGCCGAGCGGGCTTTGCTGCGTGCGCGCGCCGATCCGGCCGGGCGTATCGCTACGGCTGGCGGCAAGGACTTTGGCTGAAGCGGCCGCTCGACTCAGGCCAGGCGGTTGAGGCCGTTGTAGGCCGCGACCCGGTAGGCCTCAGCCATGGTCGGGTAGTTGAAGGTCGCGTTGGTGAAGTAGCGGATGTTGTTCAGGTCGGTGCTGGCCATGACGGTCTGGCCGATGTGGACGATCTCGGCGGCGCCGTCACCGAAGCAGTGCACGCCCAGCACCTGGAGCGTTTCGGTGTGGAACAGGAGCTTGAGCATGCCGATCTTCTGGTCGGTCATCTGCGCGCGCGCCAGGTTCTTGAAGCTGGCCTGGCCGACTTCGTAGGGAATCTTGCGCGCCAGCAGATCGCGCTCGGTGAGCCCCACCGAGGAAATTTCCGGCAGCGTGTAGATGCCGCTCGGCACCAGATCAAGGCGCAGCGGTGCCTGCGCCGGGTCGAGGATGTGCATCACTGCGCGGCACCCCTGCACGTAGCCGGCGCTGGCGAGCCCCGGGGGCCCGGCAATGTCGCCGACCGCGTAAACATGCGGGAGTGAAGTCTGGTAGTGCTCACTGACACCAAGTTGACCGCGTGAATTACCGGCGAGACCGATGGCCTCGAGGTTCATGCCGTCGCTGTTGCCGGTGCGGCCGTTGGCCCACAGCAGCAGGTCGGACTTGATCTTGCGGCCCGACTGCAGATGCAGCACCACGTCATTGGCGCGCGGCTCGAGCGCGGCAAACTGCTCGTTGTGGCGGATGACGCCGCCCTGCTCGTGCAGATGATAGGAAAGCGCCTCGGCAATCTCGTCGTCCAGAAACGACAGCAGCCGGTCCTGCGTGTTGATGAGTGTGACTTTGCAGCCGAGGCTCAGGAAAATCGAGGCGTATTCGCAGCCTATTACCCCGGCGCCGAAGATCGTCACCGCGAAGGGACTGGCGTCATAACGCAGCACACTGTCGCTGTCACGCACACGCGAGTGGCTAAAATCGAGCTCGGGCGGATGGTAGGGACGCGAGCCGGCCGCGATGATGATCTGCGCCCCCCCGATGCGCTGCGGTTCGCCGGACTGCGTGCGTATTTCCACCGTGTGTTCGTCGACGAACCACGCCGAACCGCCGTAGACGGGCACGTGGTTGCGGTCGTAGAAGCGGCGGCGGCTCGCGACCTGCGATTCCACCACGCCCTTGGCCGCCGCCAGCAGCTGCGGCAGCTCCATATGCAGTTGCGCGCGGAGCGACTTGAGCAATGGATCACGCCTGACATCGCCCAGGGTCTTGACCGCGTGCCGCAATGCCTTGCTCGGAATCGTCCCCCAGTGCGTACAGCCGCCACCGACTTCAGCGTGGCGCTCGATGACGGCGACGCGCTGGCGGTTCTTCGTGGCCATCATGGCCGCGCCTTCGCCGGCAGGGCCGCTGCCAATCACGATGATGTCAAACTGGTGCATGTCAGGCTGCTATCGGCAGCATGGGCGCTGCGCTGAAGCGCCTCCCGGCCCTGGCCCTAGCCGGCGTCGCGCGCCGGGCTGACGATGGCGATGACCCCGAAGCCCGGGTGATCGAAGTAATTCTTCTCGTTAAAGCGGATTTTGCGCAATTCGCTGAGCGACCAGGGAGGATCAGCTCCGAGTTTCAGGTCGAATCCCAGATGCAGGTACTGGCCGCGCTCCAAATACACAGTGCCCTGGAGGCCCGCGGCATTGATGCCAAGCTGCTCGAGCGTCAGACCGAGGTCGTGGGGCCACTCGGTTGCAGTCTGTACCCACGCGGCGTGCGCGAGCACAGTCCACGCGCCGCTGGCCCGCAGTTTCGCGGCCATGCCGCCGAGCTGCATCTGGGCGGCGTCCAGCGTGCGCAGCACCTCGGGCGGGGTGGTGCCAGGGTCGCTGAGGCGCTTGAAGCCGCGGCCTTCGGCGCTCGTGCTGAGGTCTTCTCCCGCCGGCGGCTCGACGGCGCGGAAGACCAGCACCTCCACCTGGTAGGCGCCGCTGTTGCCGTTCGCGGCGGGCAGGGGAGAAGCAAGTGCCAGCGCCAGGCCCAGGGCCAGGCGCCGGAAGTTACGGCTGGCGCTCATGCGCCTATGGTAGCAGCCCTTCACGGCGCGGTGCCGGCGAGCTCCGCCAGCAGCGCGCGCGCGAATTCAAAGCGCGCGGGAATGGTGCTCAGTCCCCGGCTGAAGCGCAATTTGAGCGGGCCTTCCATGCGGTAGTCGTGCGCCGGCCGCTGGATCAGGCGGATCACCGCCGCGGCGTCCACCCTGTTTTCGGCTTCGAAAAACACGCTGCCACCCTGTGGGCCGAGGTCGAGCCGGCGGATGCCCAGCTCGCGGGCGCGCAGGCGCAAAGCCGCCAGTTGCAGCAGATGCCCGGCCGGAGCGGGCAGCGGGCCAAAGCGATCGACCAGCTCGCCGCCCATGTCCTGGAGTTCAAGCGCGCTGGCAGCGGCGATGCGCTGGTAGAGCGCCAGGCGCAGGTGCACATCGGGTACGAAGTCTTCCGGCAGCAGCGCGGGCACGTGCAATTCGACCTCGCTGACCGCAGCCAGCGGC
>JAYUZI010000055.1:0-4858 GCA_043751915.1 Gammaproteobacteria bacterium
GCAGGCATCCTTGGCAGTCTGGTTCACGCGCTTTTCGAGCTCGGCCGCACCAGCCGTCTTCGATAGATCCAGATCGGCGTAGCTGACGCGACGCGTCAGGGTGACTTCCTCGATCGGCGTCCCGTAGGCCGACCGGCCGACGACGACCTTCGTCTCGGCCGACGCGGTGATCATGATTTCAGTCGGCTGCTCGGCAGCCATGACAGCGCCGACCAGTGCGAGCCCCGCGACCAGCAGTGACGTTCGATTGCTGAGATTAATCTTGATCATAAATACCTCCGGTTCCTAACAGCGCTCTTGTCCAGCGCGCACGCTAGCATGCGCAAATACCGCACCGATATTCGTATCTTCCGCAGTCGCCTTGAAGTCGCGGCACCGCCGGGCGCGGCGCGTCAGGTTGCGTTTTCCCAGTCCAGGATCACCTTGCCGCTCTGACCGGAGGCCATGATCTCGAAGCCCTGCTGGAATTGTCCGATCGGCAGCCGATGGGTGATTACCGGACCGACGTCCAGGCCTGATTGCAGCATGGCCGCCATCTTGTACCAGGTCTCGAACATCTCGCGGCCGTAGACGCCTTTGAGCATCAGGCCTTTGAAGATCACCTCGTCCCATTTGATGCCGGTGTCGGCCGGCATGATGCCCAGCAGTGCAATGCTGCCGCCGTGATGCATGGTCTGCAGCATCTGGCGGAACGCCGCCGGTGCACCGCTCATCTCGAGGCCAACGTCGAACCCTTCTTCCATGCCAAGCTGCCCCATGGCATCCTCGAGCTTCTCGCTGCGCACGTCGATGGCAAGCGAGGCGCCCATTTTCCGCGCCAGCGCGAGGCGGTAGGGATTGACGTCGGTGATGACAACATGACGCGCGCCCACATGCCTGGCGATCGCCACCGCCATGACGCCAATCGGGCCGGCGCCTGAGATCAGCACGTCTTCGCCCACCACATTGAACGACAGCGCGGTGTGCGTGGCGTTGCCGAGCGGATCGAGGATCGAGGCGATCTCATCGGTGATCACCGGCGGCAGCTTGAATACGTTCGAGGCCGGGAGCGACATGTACTCGGCGAAGCAGCCGGGGCGATTGACGCCCACGCCAACGGTGTTGCGGCACAGGTGCCGGCGTCCGGCACGGCAGTTGCGGCAGAAGCCGCAGGTCACGTGGCCTTCGCCCGAGACGCGATCGCCCACCTTGAGTCCGCGCACTTCGCTCCCCATCTCGACGATCTCGCCGCAGTACTCGTGGCCCACGGCCATCGGCACCTTGATCGTGCGCTGCGCCCAGTCGTCCCAGTGATAGATGTGCATGTCGGTGCCGCAGATCGCGGTCTTCTTCATGCGTATCAGTACGTCGTTGTGGCCGATTGTGGGTTTCGCCACCTCTGCCATCCAGATGCCGGGTTCCGCCTTCGCCTTGACCAATGCTTTCATGGAGTCCTGCCGATTATTCCCAGTTCACGGCCCGCGGTGGTGAACGCGGCGACCGCCAGATCAAGTTGCGCGCGCGTGTGGGCAGCGGTCAGCTGCGTGCGGATGCGCGCCTGCCCCATGGGCACCACCGGAAACGAGAAGCCGATGACGTAGACGCCGAGCTCGAGCAGCCGGTCGGCCATGCGCGTGGCGAGCCCTGCGTCGCCGAGCATGACGGGCACGATCGGATGCTGGCCCGGCACCAGCGTGAAGCCTGCCGCCTGCATCTGCGCACGGAAATACTGCGCGTTGTCGACAAGTTGGCGGCGCAGGGCGTCGCCCGCCTCGATCAGATCGAGCACCGCGAGTGTGGTGGCGGCAACTACCGGGGGGATGGAATTCGAAAACAGATAGGGCCGCGAGCGCTGCCGCAGCCAGTCGATGACCGATTTTGGCCCCGCTACGTAGCCGCCCGAGGCGCCGCCGAGCGCCTTGCCCAGCGTGCCCGTCAGCAGATCAACCCGGCCGATCACGCCCGCCAGTTCGTGCGTGCCGCGCCCGCTGGCGCCAATGAAGCCTGTGGCGTGCGAGTCGTCGACCGCGAGAATTGCGCGGTACTTTTCCGCCAGTGCACTGATCTGCGCCAGCGGCGCAAACGTGCCGTCCATGGAAAACACGCCGTCGGTAATGATCAGGCGCGTGTGCGCATCGCGCGATTCGACCAGGCGCGCCTCGAGCTCGGCGAGGTCGCGGTTGGCGTAACGGAGCCGGCGCGCTTTACACAGCCGGATGCCATCGATGATCGAAGCGTGATTGAGTGCGTCGGAGATGACCGCGTCCTGTTCGTCGAGGACCGTTTCGAACAAGCCGCCGTTGGCATCGAAGCACGAGGAGTAGAGGATCGTGGCCTCGGTGCCCAGAAAGGCCGACAGTCGGGCTTCGAGTTCGCAGTGGATGCCCTGCGTGCCGCAGATGAAGCGCACGGAAGCGCAGCCGTAGCCGTAGCGCTCGAGCGCTGCGCGAGCCGCGGCCAGCACCGCCGGATGGTTGGCGAGCCCGAGGTAGTTATTCGCGCACAGGTTGATGACTTCGCGCCCGGTGCCAACGCGGATCACCGCGCCTTGCGGCGAGCCGAGCACGCGCTCGGCTTTAAAGGTTCCCGCCTTGCGGAGCTCGGCCAGTTTGAGGTCGAGCTGCGCCGCGAGTGCATCGATGGCGCGATCGGTGTGCTGCAAGGTTTTTAGCTGCGGTGGAAAACGGTACGGTATCCTGCACTGCTATCGCAATGCCGGCAAGGCCGGCGCGCGCCCCCTGTAGGTAGCACATGATCTGTCCGGTTCTGTAACACGTGATCTGTCCGGTTCAAGGTGGTGGCCCCAGGAGGGCACACCGTGAAGCGAACAGAGTGGTTACAGGAGACGCGGAAGATGAGGTTTGAAGAGGCCTATAGCGGCTGGCAAGCCGGACGATTACGACAGGAGGAAGCGGCACGGTTGCTCGGGGTGTGCGAGCGATCGTTCCGGCGCTACATCGATCGGTATGAGGAGGCGGGATTGCAGGGCTTGATCGACCGGCGCATGAGTCAGATTTCGCACCGCCGCGCGCCGGTCGATGAGGTGATGGCCCTGACCACGGGGTACCAGGAGCGGCATGAGGGGTGGAGCGCCAAGCATTATTACAGCTGGTATCGGCGTGCCGGTGGGGTGCGCAGTTATTCCTGGGTGAAGCACCAGCTGCAGAAGGTGGAGCTGGTGATCAGGGCTCCCAAGCGCGGGGCGCACCGCAAGCGGCGCGATCGAGCACCGCTTGCCGGGATGCTGCTGCACCAGGACGGGAGCGCTCATGAGTGGGTGCCCGAGCAGCGCTGGGATCTGATTGTGACGATGGACGATGCGACCAGTGAGCACTACCTAATGGAGTTTGTCGAAGAAGAAGGCACGAGTTCGAGCTTCCGCGGCGTGGCGGCGGTGATCCGCGCGCACGGCCTATTCAGCGCTTTATCGTTCAAGCGGTGCTCGATGCAGTAGTTAGGTGCCGGAGTTCTGCTGGTTCGCAATAGCTTTCTTTTGCTCCTCGACGTCTCTGAGTGCCGCGTCGCTCCTCTTCTTGAGGCGCTTATTGATCTCGCGTTCGAAGTGAGCCGCCAGCCGTCTGGACAAGCACCACAGTACAGCAAAGGTCGCAGCGGTCGCTGGCACGGCCACCCATGGTACGGCCCCAGAGTAAGGCGGCAAAACTGCAATTGCGCTTTCCGACACCATATAGGAGGACAACTGCAACGCAAAAGATAGAGCGATCAAGCCTCCGCCAAAGAGATAGTCGGACTTTTGAGCAGCGAGCGCTGGAACCATATGAGGGTTCCAATCGAAGTATGTCCCAGAGAGGCTAGCCATGGCATCAATGCCCTGCCGCATGACGCCTATGGCGAAAAAGACGGAGCCAAGTACGCCAGCGCATGCGGCGACAATTTGAACAAGCGTTGACACCGACATACCCCGCACCTAACGCTCCGCATGAGCGCCGCGGGCGCCCATGCTTGAATTTGGCACTTTATCGCTCACGTGGCACGCCCTGCGAGAGTGACTTAGATGGCAATCGCAGACATCAACGGCTTCATCATTGGGTTTCCCTTAAATTGGACACTCACCCATTCTCTATGCTCGGAGTCCGATTGCAGATGACCTAGCTGCTGACGTGGGCTCGATTCCGATCACCCGCTCCATAACATTTCAATGAGTTAGTGATAACGCTCTGCACCACGAGTTTTCCTTGGGACACTGGTGGGACAACAGGGCGGCACTTCATGTTTATGTGGCGCTCGCGCGTCGGCAAGGATCCGCGGCTCCTCTTCCAGCGTGCGAAACAGCCGTCGGGCAACCCGTCGACCCGACCGCTCCAAACCAACCGCAACAGTGGACGTGTCCATCTATACATCAAGCGGACTCATACACTCGTCCGCTTAAGCATCCTCTACATGTCGATCACGGTTGCCTAGGCGGCCTTGGCCTCAGGCTTACGATTCCACGCTGTTGCCACGTACTCCTGCGTAACTTCTCGGCTTTGCGCAGTCATTAGCCAGATTGGTTAGTAGATGCTCCAAGTTGCCGCTGCTATAGACCGTTACCCAGACCGGCAAAACACTCCGTGTGACGGCCTCGCCACAGATCAAGCACGCGGTTAACTAAGCGCTTACCATTCACCTAGCAGGTCCCGCACCGGGCGATGATTGAAGCAAAGGCTTATGCGTTGCCTTCGTACCGGTCTTCGGCCGTATATACGTCGAATTTGCAAGCGTGAAATGACTAATCTCAATCCGCGCAGGTCTCGCCGGATCTCCCGTAACTCGGGCAACCACATTGATAGTTAGTGACGCGTCGCTTGCCTTGTGAGTGACATCGACGCGACATGCATATGAACCGTCAGGTACGACGCTGTGGAAGGAGCACGGTGGG
>JAYUZI010000056.1:0-2791 GCA_043751915.1 Gammaproteobacteria bacterium
GCAACCGCGACGGCTCGCTGGACCGGCGCGCAATGCGCGCGATCATCTTCAAGGACAGCGGCGCGCGGCGCGAGCTCGAGGCGCTCCTGCATCCGGCCATCCGCGACCTCGCCGCCGAGCGCTCGGCCGCGGCCGGCGGCGCCTACCAGATCATCGTCATCCCGCTGCTCACCGAATCGGGCACGGCCGGCGACTACGATCGGGTCCTGGTGGTCGATTGCGACGCCGCCTTGCAGCGCGCGCGGCTCGCTGCGCGCGATGGCGCGAGCGGCGAGCTGGCGAGCGCGGCCCTGGCGGCGCAGGCCTCGCGCGCCGAGCGCCTGAGCCTGGCCGACGATGTGATTCGCAACGACGGCGAGGCCACGGCGCTCGTGCCCCAGGTGCTGGAACTGCACCAACACTACCTGCGGCGGGCGGCCGAAGGCGCGCACGCGCCTTCCGCCTGAGCGATCGCTCAAGCACAATAGCGCGATGAACGAAAGCCAATACCACGCGACGCCGGCCGCCAGCGCGGAGCCGACCGTGTTCGAGCAGCCGCTGAATGAGCGGCTGCGCACCTTTCTGCGCCTCGATTTTCTCTACAGCCAGGCGCTTTATCACAACGACAAGGCGAGCAGCTGGGGGAGCCGCGCGGCGATGACGAGCCTGCTCGACATGCTGGCCATTGCCACCCGCGGCGATGTGCGCAGTGACGTGCTCAAGGAACTCGAGCGCCATCTCTCCAAACTGAACGAATACCAGAACCATCCTGGCATCGACGCCACGCGGCTGCGCGCCCTGATGAGCAATCTGGTCCGCCTGCGCTCCGACCTCGCGGTCGCCGGTGCCGCGTGGCTGCAGCCGCTGCGCGATTCGGAGTTCCTGGCCGCGATCAAGCATCGCAGCGCGATCCCCGGCGGCACCTGCGAGTTCGACCTGCCCGATTACTACTTCTGGCTCAGCCAGCCCGACGCCGTACGCATGGAGGCATTCGTGCGCTGGCAGGGACTGCTGCAGCCGCTGTGCGACGCGATCGCGGAGTTGCTGTGGCTCACGCGCCAGAACGGCCGCGCGCGCGACGAGCTTGCCAAGGGCGGCATGTTCAACGTCGCCTTCGACCGCGAGACACCTTACCAGTTGCTGCGCATCACCTTGCCCGCCGGCGTCGCGCTGTATCCGGAGATCAGCGGCAGCCACTATCGCTGCAGCTTGCGTTTTCTGGAATGGAAGGACTCCGCCAGCCGGCCGCGGCAGACCGACGCCGACGTGCCGTTCGTGCTGACCTGCTGTCCCTGAGCGACGCGCCGTGAATGCGCCCACGCGCCTGCCCTGCCCTACCTGCAAGCGCGCGATCGTCTGGAGCGAGGAATTTCCGTGGCGCCCGTTCTGCGGCGAACGCTGCAAACTGGTCGACCTCGGCGCCTGGCTCAGCGAGGCGCACGCCATACCCGGCGAGCCGAGCGACGCGGCGCCTGTGCCGGGCGAAGAGCGCCGCCAACAGTAGATTCTGCTGTAAATGTTACCTTGTATTTATGAGTACAAAGCGCAATAATGCAAGGCATGAAAATTGTACCGCGGCTGCTCGCGGCGCGTCTGCGCGCACTGCTCTCCCGGTTTCCGGCGGTGTTGCTGTACGGCCCCCGGCAATGCGGCAAGAGCACCCTGGCCAGGACTGTGCTCCACAATTGGACCTTTCTGGATCTGGAGCGGCCACTGGACATGGCGTCGCTCACCGCCGACCTCGAAGGTTTCCTGCAGGCGCACCCGCGCCACCTGGTACTCGACGAGGCGCAGAGGCTTCCGGCGCTGTTCCCGGCCCTGCGTTCCGCCATTGATCGAGGGCGTGGCAACAGCCGCTTTCTGCTGACCGGCTCCGCCGGTCCGGCGCTCATCGCCAATGCCTCCGAAACGCTCGCCGGCCGCATCGGAATACTCGAGCTCACACCGTTCCTGCCCTCGGAGTTGCCGCGGCCGCCACTGGCGAAGGACCGCTGGTTCTGGGGCGGCTATCCGCCCGTGCTGAGCCGTCGAACTCATGCCGCCCGGCACGATTGGTTGGACTCCTACGTGTCAACTTACCTGGAGCGCGACCTGCCCTCCCTGGGCGTGCGGCTTCCGGCGCCACGTCTGCGTGCGCTCTGGACGATGCTCACGCATGTGCACGGCAATCTGCTCAATGTCGCCGATCTGGCGCGCTCGCTCACTGTGTCCTCGCACACGGTCGCCAATGACCTCGACGTGCTGGAGGCGACATTCATGATCCGCCGCCTGCCGCCATTCTTCGCCAATGTTCAAAAGCGGCTCAGCAAGAGCCCGAAGCTATACGTGCGCGATTCCGGGTTGCTGCACTTTCTGGCTGGGTTACGCTCCCCCGTCCAGCTGACGACCTGGCCAAGACGAGGTGCATCGTTCGAAGGGCTGGTTATCGAAGAGCTCTGCGCCTGGGCGGCCAGGCGTTTTGTCCGTCCAGGCGTCTTCTATTGGCGGACTCAGGCCGGTGCCGAAGTCGACCTGCTACTGGTGGACGGCCGCCGCATCATTCCAATCGAAATCAAACTCGGCGCGAGTTTCGACCCGCGATCGATTGCGGGTTTGCGCCAATGCATGGCTGATCTGCAGCTCGCGCGCGGCTATGTCGTTACGACCGGCGACGAACGGCGCGCTATCGGCCGGGGAATCGAGGTGGTGCCCTGGCGCGACGTGCTGCAAGGCAAACTGGAGCAGTAGGCATCCCTCAGTCGAGCGGCAGACCCGCCTGCTTGACCACCGCTCGCAGCACAAAGCTCGAATCGACGCGCGCCACGCCCGGCAG
>JAYUZI010000057.1:0-4187 GCA_043751915.1 Gammaproteobacteria bacterium
CCGGGGCTCGGCAGCGTGCCATGGCTCGGACACCTGTTTCGCAGCCAGCAGCGCAGCGAGGTGCACACCGAGCTGGTGATCCTGCTGCGTCCGGTGGTCGTCGACACCGACGAGCAGTGGCAGAAACTGGCCGTCGAGCCCAAATAGTGAACGTGCGGCGGAAGATCCGACTCGGCGAGCTGCTGGTGCAGCAACAGGTCATCACTGAGCAGCAACTCAACAGCGCACTGTCCGAACAAAAACGTACCGGACGCAAGCTCGGCCGCGTGCTGGCGGACCTCGGGTTCCTCTCGGAAACGTCGCTGCACAGTTTTCTCGCCAAGCACCTGCAGGTGCCGTTCGTCGATCTGAAGCAGGTGCGGATCGATCGTGAAGCGGTCAAGCTCCTGCCCGAACCGCTCGCCCGCCGCTATCGCGCACTGGTGCTGCAGCAGGACGCCAAGGGCCTGCTGGTCGGCATGGCCGACCCCTCCGACCTGCATGCCTACGACGAACTGCAAGCGCGGCTCAAGCTCCCGCTGCGCGTGGCGCTGGTGGGCGAAGCCGATTTCCTCAAGACTCTCGATTCGGTCTACCGGCAGACCGACGAGATTGCCTCGCTGGCCGAGGCGGTGCGCGATGATCTCAAGGAGGGTGACTTCGACATCGAGCACCTCGCCGCCGAGGAAGGCTCGCCCGACGCACCGGTGGTGCGCCTCCTGCAGTCCATGTTCCACGACGCGATGCAGGCGCGCGCCTCGGACATCCACATCGAGCCCAGCGAAGACATGCTGCGTATCCGGCTGCGGGTCGACGGCGTGCTGCAGGAGCAGATCATCGAAGGCCGCCGGGTCGCCAGCGCCCTGGTCACGCGCCTCAAACTCATGTGCGGCCTGGACATCGCCGAGAAGCGCCTGCCCCAGGACGGGCGCTTCAGCGTGCGCGTCCGCGACGCGGGCGTCGACGTGCGCCTCGCAACCATGCCGACCACGCACGGCGAATCGGTCGTGATGCGCCTCTTGAGCCAGTCCACCGCGCTCCTGTCACTGGAGAAGCTCGGCATGAACGCGGCGACCGAGGAGCGATTCCGGCGCCTGGTCGAGCGCACTGCGGGCATGGTGCTGGTGACCGGTCCGACCGGCAGCGGCAAGACCACCACGCTGTACGCGGCGCTCAATCACATCAACCGACCCGGCGTGAAGGTGATCACCGCCGAAGACCCGGTGGAATACCGGCTTGATCGCATCACGCAGGTGCAGGTGATGCCGAAGATCGGCCTCGATTTCGCGCGCGTGCTGCGCACCGCCCTGCGCCAGGACCCGGACATCATTTTGGTCGGCGAGATGCGTGATCGCGAAACGGTCGAGATCGGACTGCGTGGCGCCATGACCGGTCACTTCGTGTTCTCGACCCTGCACACGATCAACGCCATCGCTACGGTCAACCGGCTGCTCGACATGGGAGCGCCCGGTTACATGATCGCCGCCGCCCTGCACGGCATAGTCGCGCAGCGTCTGGTGCGCCGCATCTGCGGCGACTGCGTCAAGCCGACGACGCCGACGCCCAACCAGCTCGCCTGGCTGGCGGAGTGCCGTCCGGGACTGAACCTGGACCAGCAGCGCTTCGCGTCCGGCGCCGGCTGCACCTACTGCAATCTGACGGGCTATCGCGGCCGCGTGGCGGTCTACGAAATCCTCGAGCTCGATCGCACGCTGGCGGATGCCGTGCGCCGGGGTGACCTCGAAGGCTTCGCGCGCGCGGCGCGCAACCGCGCTGGCTACGTGCCGCTCGCCCAGGGCGTAATCGACATGGCACTCGCCGGCACGACTTCGCTCGCCGAGGCCATGGCGGTAGGCAGCGGGCTCGAGGAACTGGCCGACGCGCCCGAGCCGATGGTCGACGCCGGGCTGCTCGCCCCGGCGGGCGTCGACACGCTGCTCGAAAAACGGGGCTGAGCCATGGCGTTCTTCCGTTACCGCGGTCGCTCGGCGCGTGGTGACCTGCTCACCGGCCGGCTCGAGGCCGACAGCGTCAACGCGGTGGCCGCGCGCATCCTCAACCTCGGCATCACGCCCATCGAGATCGGCCCGGATAAGCTCGAGGGCGCCAGCGTGCAGCAGCTCCTGCAGCGCATGGGCGCCGGCAGGCCCAAGACCACGGACCTGGTGCTGTTCGCGCGCCAGATGTATTCAATCACCAAGGCGGGGCTGCCGCTGCTGCGCGGCCTGCGCGGCCTCGCCCAGTCCACGCACAACGTGATGCTGCGCGATGCGCTCCATGACGTGCTGCAGAGCCTCGAGTCCGGGCGCGACTTCGCCTCCTCGCTAGCGCGGCACGCCGACATTTTCCCGCCCCTGTTCCTGAGCATGGTGCGGGTCGGCGAATCGACCGGCACACTCGATGCGGCGTTCCTGCGGCTTTGCGAATACCTGAGCCAGGACCAGGATGTGCAGGATCGGGTCAAGGCCGCGATCCGTTACCCGCTGATTGTCATGTTCGTGATCGGCATTGCGATCGCGGTGATCACCATCTTCGTGATTCCGAATTTCGCACCGCTGTTCGCCGTGCTCGGCAATGACATTCCCTGGCCGACGCGCATCATCATGGGCACCTCAAGCTTCGTGCGCAACCACGGCGTGGCGCTGATCGTGTGCGCGGTGCTGGTGTTCTTCGGCACGCGCCGGTATCTAAGAACTCCGGAGGGGCGCTTCCGCTGGGATCGCACTAAGCTCAAGGTGCCGGTGCTCGGCGAACTGCTGCACCAGTCTGTCCTGTCGCGGGTCACACGCTCGCTGGCCATATCGCTGAGCGCGGGCCTCCCGATGATCCAGGCGCTGACGCTCCTGTCGCGAGCGGCCGGCAACGAATATCTGGCTGAACGGCTCATGCACATCCGCAATGCTGTGGAGCGCGGCGACTCGCTGAGCCGCGCCTCGAGCGCCGCCGGCATCTTTCCGCCACTGGTGCTGCAGATGATCGCGGTCGGCGAGGAAACCGGCGAGCTGACCAACCTGCTCGAAGAGGTGTCCGGGTTCTACCAGCGCGAAGTGGATTACCGGCTGCGCAACCTCGCCGCCATGATCGAGCCGATCCTGATCATCGCGGTGGGCGGCATGGTGCTGATCCTGGCGCTGGGCGTGTTCCTGCCGATGTGGAACATGATCGCCAAGGTCGGCCATGTCGGCTGACACCCTACGCGACTGTGACGCAGGTCACAGCGGCAAGCACCGGCCGCAGCTCGCGGGCGGGGGCGGGCTCAAGAACTGCCGGCCAACGCCGATTACCCATGGGAGCGTGGGATTTCCTGCGCCTTAACCACTTGAACGGCGCAGCTGCGCCCCGGAGTCGACAATGAACATGTCCCGCAACCGCGGCTTTACGCTGATCGAACTGGTCGTGGTGATTACCATTCTTGGCATTCTCGCCGCCTTTGCCGTGCCAAAGTTCATCGCCCTCGACGGCCAGGCGCGCATAGCGACGGTGCAGGGCCTGCAGGGCAGCGTGCGCAGCGCCGCAGCGCTCGCCCGCGGCCTGTCGATGGCCACTGGCGCCAGCGCCAGCGTCTCGATGGAAGGCACCACCGTCAATCTCGTCAACGGCTACCCCGATTCCAGCCTCACGGGCATCGCCGCCTCGCTCAACCTGAGCCAAGGCGACTTTACCTTTGCGCCCGGCCCGACCGCCGCGACCGGACCGGCGACCTGGACCAAGGTCGGCGCAGCGACACCGGCGAACTGCGTGGTCAACTACACGCCGCCGGCCGTGGCGGGCGCCGCCCCATCCATCAGCGTCGACACGAGCAAGTGCTAACGCTGCGAATCTAGCCTGAGGCGGGACCGACCCGCGCGGAGTGGACCCATGTCGCGCATGACACGAAGCCGTGCGCGAACCCCGGGCTCGGCGGGCTTCACGCTCGTCGAGCTCGTGGTCGTGATGACGATCGCCGGCATCCTGGCGGCGACCGTCGGCCCCAAATTCTTTTCCCAGCAGACTTTCTCGGAGCGCGGCTATGCCGACGAGCTCGGCGCGGCGCTGCGCCTGACGCAGAAGACCGCGGTTATCACCGGCTGCGCCGCGCGCCTCTCGGTGGCCGCAGGCAGCTACGTCGCCGCCCAACAGGCCGCCTCCGGCAATGCCTGCCTGGCGAGCGACAACACCTGGAGCACGCCCATCATGGGGAGCGACGGCACCGTGCTCCAGGGCAACGC
>JAYUZI010000058.1:0-14627 GCA_043751915.1 Gammaproteobacteria bacterium
GCGCTCAAGGATGGCCACGTCGCGCTGGTGGTCGGATCGCCCGGTGGCTCCACCATCTTCACCTCGGTGTTCCAGGCGATGCTCAATATCTACGACTTCCACATGACGCCGCAGGAAGCCGTGGCGGCCGGCCGCTTCCATCACCAGCTGCTGCCGCCCGACCGCATCATCTATTCCATCTGCTGCGCACTGCCCGCCGAAAGCATCACGGGCCTGCGCGCGCTCGGCTACAAGCCCGAGCAGAGCCCCTGGGAATTCGGCGACGTGCAGGTCATCGACGTGGACGAGGCCGGCCACGTCAGCGCCGGATCGGACCCGCGCGGCCGTGGCGTACCGCGGGTCGAGGCGATCAATCGGGCCGCGCCGACCTCGCGGCACGCGCCCGCACCACCGCCACCCTGACCGGCCAGGCTTTCACGAAAACTTCAGCGCACCGCCGCCCGCGTTCACGTTCGATCCGTTCCTGCAGCGCGCCCAGTTCACGCCGCGCTCCAGGATGCTTCCTGACGTACCGCGCAAGCTCCGCCTGCAGCAGCATGAGGTCCGTGATCGCGCCCAGGCCCTTCTGTAGCCGCCGCAAGCCGGGCAGTTCACCCTTGAGCTTTTGCGCTCCCAGCGATGGCGCGATTTCGAGTTGATAGCGGTGGACCTTGGCCACCACACGTGCCCGGTGCAGCATTTTCGGGCCATCGATTTGCACACGCCGACAGGCAAGCTGCAGATTGCGCCGGCTGCGATTCAGCACGGCTTCTACCGCACGCCCTGCGCGGACCATCGTGCCGTGCTTGCGCGCTGCGCGCCGCGTCCCTGCCGACGTCGCCGCCAGGTCTTGCATCTGGCGGCAGATCTTGTGCGGGCGCGCACCATCGAGGTATCGCGCAAGGCGCTTCTGGTGGCGCTTGATCCGCTCTCCCGTCCGCGCCAGGAGCAGTTGCGGGCTCCGGCCCTGGCAACGCCGCCGCCGCAGGGCACTGTGCACTACCTGCAGGTCGCGCAGGCGTCCGCACGCCTCGAACAGCTGCCGCACCTCTCGTTCAGCTTCGAGCCACTCCCGGCCGGGCCAGATCGCCCGGCTGAGCTCGATTGCAGCGACGAGCCGCCGGGCCGCGATTCGAAATGCGTGGACAGCGCCCCGGCGCCCTTTGCGCGCAGCGCCAAGGGTGCGCGCGAAGCGTGCGCACTCCTGCCGCAGCACGCTCGCAGCCAGCGAGTCGAGGTCGGCTGTTGCGTCGTGCGGCTCGCGCGCGTCCGGGCGGATCGTCGATCTCGTCAAGCACACCTCCGTGACCTGAGGCCAGCCGGGCGCACTCCCTGGCGCTCGAATCGGCGCCGACGCCTAGGCCTGGGCGGGATAACCCAGCTCACGCTGGAGCCTGGTCCGCAGTCGCGCCGCCGATTCGTGCGTGACGTCCCGCGGAACCGTACGCACCACCCGCGCACGTGCGGTGCGCGACATGGCGCGTTGGATAAGGCCCAGCAGGCGTGGCGCCGCGATGAGCGCCAGCTGTTCGGCGGTCCCGCACTCGCGCGCGGCCACCGTGGCGATGGTCTTGGCGAACTGTTCAAAACGCTCGCGATGCACTCTCGAGGTCGGTGCGAGCGCCTGGTAGAGGCCGCCCGACCGGTTGAACTTGCTGCCACCACGCCCGGTCAGGAGCTCGTGCTCAGGTATGCGCGCGGACGGATTTCGCAGCGTCGCGAGCAGCGTCAGGTGCGAGGCAGCGGCGCCCGCCGCATAGATTCGCGCTTCGCTCGAGTCGGCAATGATGACGCGCCACCCCGGTCGCGTCCGCGTTCCGGTTTTATCGGGTTCTGCTGCGGGCAGGCCCGCCGCGGTAACGGGTCCGCGGCCACGCGCCCGGAACTCCGGGGCCTTCAGGGTTCGGGATCGAGACGTGCGCGTCATGGCGTAACTCCACCGGTTCAACCGGGATCGGCGTGGCACTCATTTGACGGCTTTCCCGGGCCGCGCGCCAGCCCTGAAACTAAGGACATCCACGTAGGTCAGCGCGCACGCGCGCGCAGCGGAAACTCAAGCTCTTGATTGAAAAGAAATCACCGGACGCGGTCAGGTACCGTAATAAAGGAACTGCAGCAGCAGACCAATGACCGCACCCGCACCGATGACCTGCATGACGCTGCGCTTGAATTGCAACAATGCGACCGCGGCGGCAATGGTCATGACGGCCGCGACCCAGTCGAAGCTGCTGTGGAGACCCTGCGGCCAGAGCACGTGGTAACCAAAGAACATGGCCAGATTCAGGATAACGCCCACGACGGCCGCGGTGATAGCCGTCAGGGGCGCCGTGAACTTCAGGTCATTGTGGGTCGATTCAATGAGCGGGCCGCCCGCGAAAATGAATATGAAAGAGGGCAGAAACGTAAACCACGTGACCAGCGTTGCGGCAATCGCGCCGGCAACGAACAAGGCATTGGGCCCGAGCAGAGCCTGCAGCTCCGTGCTGGCATAACCGGCAACGAAGCCGACGAAGGCCACCACCATGATCAGCGGGCCGGGCGTCGCTTCGCCCAGCGCCAGGCCGTCGATCATCTGCGGCGGCGACAGCCACCCGTATTGCAGCACCGCGCCCTGGTACACGTAGGGCAGCACCGCGTAGGCGCCACCGAAGGTGAGCAGCGCGGCCTTGGTAAAGAACCAGCCCATCTGCGTCAGCGTATGCTGCCACCCGAGCGTTGCGGTCAGGATCCCCATCGGCAGCGCCCACAACAGCGCGCCGACCAGCACGCCCCGGAGGAGGCCGGACCAACGGAACAGCGCGTGCGCCGGTGTTGGCGTGTCATCGTCGATGAGCGCCCTGCCCTGCGACCGGCGGGCGCCACCGTGCGCACCACCGAGCTGAAACCAGCCAGGGGCGAGGCGGCCACCCGCGTAACCAATCAGTCCGGCCGTCAGGACAATGGCCGGGAACGGGACGTTGAGCACGAAGATCGCCATGAACGCGGCGGCGGCGATCGCCCACAGCACGGAGTTCTTCAGGGCCCGCGAACCGATGCGGTGCGCGGCCTGAATGACGATGGCGGTCACGGCAGGCTTGATGCCGTAGAAGAGCCCGACCACGAAGGGCACCTGACCGAAGGCCACGTAAGCCCACGAGAGACCGATCAAAATCACCAGCGAAGGCAGCACGAACAGCGCCCCCGCCGCAATGCCGCCCCAGGTGCGATGCATCAGCCAGCCAATGTAGGTGGCGAGCTGCTGTGCCTCAGGACCGGGCAGCATCATGCAGTAGTTCAAAGCGTGGAGGAAGCGGCGCTCGGAGATCCACCGGCGCCGCTCCACCAGTTCCTGGTGCATGATGGAGATCTGGCCCGCCGGACCGCCGAAGCTGACGAAGCCCAGCTTCAGCCAGAAGCGCAGTGCTTCCCGGAAGCTCACCGCGGGCGGCGCCGCGTCGAGTGGGCCAGCCGCCGCGGCAGGATCAATCATATGATTCGCCGCTTGCCTCAGGCTGCAGAGCCCAGCCGACCGTCGCGATAGTCGGCCACTGCCTGCTCGATTTCCTCGCGCGTGTTCATCACGAACGGACCGTACTGCACCACCGGCTCGCGCAGTGGCTTGGCGGCCAGCAGCAGGAAGCGCACGCCCTCGGGCCCGGCCCGCGCCTGCACCCGGTCGCCTTCAGAGAGGACGCCAGCCGCGCGATGCGGCAGGAGCTTCGCCTCGGCGCTCGCGCCGAGCGTCGCACTGCCCTCATACGTGTAGACGAAGGCATTGTGGCCAGCGGCAATCGGCATGCCGAATTCCGCACCGGCGGGCAGGCGGACGTCGAGGTACGACGGATCGGTCGTGATCCGCGCGCCGTTGCCGTTGACCGGACCATGGGTGATCGCACCGTCCAGATCGAGCGTGCCGGCAATGACGCGCACCTCGCCGCCCTGCGGCAGCTTCACTACGGGTATCTTCGTGGCGGGAATATCCTGGTAAGCGGCAGGCTTCATCTTCTCCCGCGACGGGAGATTGAGCCACAGCTGGAAGCCACGCATGCGCCCTTCGCTCTGCTGCGGCATTTCGGAATGGATGATGCCGCGCGCCGCGGTCATCCACTGCACGTCACCGGGACCCAGGTCGCCACGGTTGCCAAGGTGATCCTCGTGGCGCATGTGGCCATCGAGCATGTAGGTGACGGTCTCGAAGCCGCGATGCGGGTGCGAGGGAAAGCCGGCAAGGTAGTCGTCCGGATTGTCGGAATAAAACTCGTCGAGCATCAGGAACGGATCGACGTGCACGCCACGCTGGCTGCCCAGGCTCCGGCGCAGCTTCACGCCGGCGCCGTCGGACGTCGGGTGCGATTCGATAACCTGAACCAGCGTGCGGATCTTCATGGCTTGAGCTCCTGCGAGCATTATGCCGCGAGCCGTGCGATCTCGGCTGTGGCTTTGGCGAGGCCTGCTTCCTTGCTCTGCGGGCTCATGGCCAGACCTTCGGCATAGACGAAATTCACCTCACTGATGCCGATGAACCGGAGGAAGTCGCGCACGTAACCCGTCTGCGTGTCCAGCGGCGTGCCAGCATAAACGCCGCCGCGCGCCGCGAACACATAGGCCCGCTTGCCGATAAGCTGGCCTACCGGGCCCTTGTCGGTGTACTTGAAGGTTACGCCAGCACGGGCGATGTGATCAAAGTAGGCCTTGAGTTGCGAGGGCACGCCGAAGTTGTACATGGGCAGGCCCAGCACGATCACGTCCGCCTGCTTCAGTTCGCTGATCAGCGTATCGGAGTACGCCACCACCGCCTGCTGCGCGGCGCTGCGCTCCTCCGCCTTGGTGATGAACGCACCGAAACGCTCGCCGTCGAGATGCGGCACGGGCTCGGCCGCGGCGACGTCGCGCACCATGACTTTCGTCCCGGGATTGCCCTTCTGGAAGGCGCTTACAAATCGCCTGGCGAGCTGACTGGACTGGCCATTGCCATTGCTGATGCTGGCGTTGATCTGGAGCAGGGTGGTCACGGCGTATCTCCTGAAACGGGTTATAAAACTGTTTGCTCGATAGCGCCTCCATTGAACTATTTACTGTTTTGATAGAAAAGTAGAATATATGGCGTTTACCTATCTATTAATTAGATTAATGTCTGACCAGCCTCGAATTTCCCTAGAGCAATGGCGCTGCCTGCTGGCCGTGGTGGACGCCGGCGGCTATGCGCAGGCCGCCGCGGTCCTGCACAAGAGCCAGTCGGCGGTCACCTATGGCGTACAGAAAATCGAATCGCTCCTGGGCGTGAAAGCATTTGAGGTCCGGGGCCGCAAGGCGCACCTGACGCCGAGCGGCGAAGTGCTGTACCGCCGCGCCAAAGCTCTGCTCGAAGAGGCCAGTGCACTGGAAGGGGCTGCGGGCACCCTCGCCGCGGGTTGGGAATCCGAGCTGCGGCTGGCCGTCGAAATCATCTTTCCCACCTGGATGCTGCTGCAATGCTTCGCGCGCTTCGGCGAGGAACATCCGCTGACCCGCATCGAACTGTACGAGAGCGTGCTCAGCGGCACCGAGGAAGCGCTGCTACAACGCAAGGTCGATCTGGCCATCTGCTCGCGCGTGCCGCCGGGGTTCGCGGGCGATCCGCTGATGCGACTGCGCTTCATCGCGGTGGCGCACCCGCGGCATCCGCTGCACGAGCTTGGGCGCGAGCTCACACTCCAGGATCTGCGCCTGCACCGCCACCTGGTGATCCGCGACACGGGCAGCCAGCGGCGCAGCGGCAGCTGGCTCGGCGCTGAGCAAAGCTGGACCGTGAGCCAGAAGGCCACATCGATCCACGCCGTCAGCCACGGGCGGGGATTCGCGTGGTTCGCAGAAGACACCGTGCGCGGCGAACTGGAGCGCGGCGAACTCAAGCCGCTTCCGCTGCGCGAGGGCGGCGAGCGCTGGGGAGAGCTCTATCTGGTGTTCGCCGATCGTGATTACGCGGGCCCCGGCGCGCTGCGGCTGGCGCAGCTCATCCGCGAGCATGTCGCAAGACAGTGCCGGCAGACGGGGTATGAACCGGCGCGAGCCGCGGTCGCACCGCCTGACTAGAAAGCAGGCCAAGAAGACCGAGGCACCGCCCTATGAAACTATTTATTTCTGTATTAAAATATTCGACAGGGAATCATTCATGTCTTCAAGGTAAATTCATTGGATCGGATAGCCTCAGTCGAGCAGGGCATACGGCGGGCAGCGCAAAGGCTCCCCGGCCTGCCCGTCACGGAAGCGCTGCTGTGCCGCGTCATCATCTTGATGGGACGGGTGCTGACGGCCCACATTGATGAAGTCATCAGTCCCTACCAGCTGACCGACGTCGAATTCCGGACTCTGTTGTCGCTGTTTTCCGCTCCCGACGGCACGGCCTGCCCAAGTGACCTGTGCGCGAATCTGGCGCACAGCCCAGCCAGCATGACGCGTATCGGCGACGTACTGGTGTCGCGCAACCTCATCACGCGCGTGCTCAGCGAGCAGGACCGACGGCGCATGGACATCAAGATCACGCCCGAGGGCGAGGAGTTGGTGCGCGAGGTGCTGCCGCGGATGTTCGGCTACACGCGCGACCTGTACAAGGATTTCACCGACGAGGAGAAATCCCGCCTGCTCGACGGCCTGAAGAAGCTGTTCGCACAACTCACCCGTGATGACGGTGCTGCCGGCAAGGGCCACCAGGCATGAACGCCCGCCGGGCTGTGCTGATATTCATCTGCGGCGCCGTGACCGGCTGCGCGGCTGGCAGGCCCGCCGTGCAACCGGCCCTGCTGAGCGAGGCTCCGCTCGCCGGAACGGAGCTGCCCGCCGGCGGACAGTGGCCCGCGTCGAACTGGTGGCAGCGCTACCAGGATGCCACGCTGGACCAACTGGTCGTCACCGCGCTGGCCGACAGCCCGACGCTGGCCGCCGCCCAGGCGCGCTTCGACAGCGCGCGCGAGTCGGTGCACATCACCGCGGCGGCTGTGGGAGCGCATGTTGATGCGAACGCACAGGCCGAGCGGCAACGCCTGAGCGACAACGGGCTCTTCTCGCCGCGCTTCCTTGGTTTCAGCTGGTACAGCCAGGCAGACCTGGGCCTGTCGGCGAGCTATACGTTTGATTGGTGGGGCAAGCAACGCGCCAGCGTGGAAGCCGCCACGAACGAGGCGCACGCGGTCGCGGCCGACCGGATGGAGGCCGCACTCGTGTTGGCGAGCGCGGTGGCTGACACCTATTTCGGCTGGCAGGCGGACCAGGCCCGCCTCGCCCTGGTTCAGGATCGCATCGCGACGCTGACACGTCTTGGCACCATCGCCGAGGAGCGACTGCGCGCGCAGATCGACGGCGCGGACGAGCACAGCAGGGTCGCCGCCGACCTGGCCGCGGCGCGCGGGCAGCTGGCGGGCCTGCACGGTTCCGCGCAATTGCGCCTGGTCGCATTGGCGGCGCTGACGGGCCACGCGGTAGCGCAGCTGCCCCCGCTCGAAGCGAAACCCCTGCCGGTGCTGCCGGCCGCGGTGCCCGAACGCATCCGCCTGGACCTGCTCTCGCGCCGGCCGGACATCACCGCCAGCCGCTGGCGTGTCGAGGCGGCGCAGCGGCGGCGGCACGTGGCGGCCGCACAGTACTACCCGGACATTTCCTTCAAGGCGCTGGTCGGACTGCAAAGCATCGAACTCGGCAAGCTCCTGCGCGCGGGCAGCGCCACTCCCCTGATCGGCGCCGCCATTCATTTGCCGCTGTTCGACAACGGACTGCGGGCCGCGCAGCTCGGAGTGACCGCTGCCGAAGTGAGCGCCGCCATTGCGACCTACAACGATGCCATCGTCAGCGCAGCGCGCGAGGTGGCCAGCAGCGTGGTCGCCGGCGAGCAGGCCGCGGCCGAACGCGTACAGCAGCTCGCAGGGCTCCAGGCCACGACCGAACTGCAGCACAGCGCAGCCGCTCGCGCCAGGCAGGGGCTCACCGACATCCGCCCGACGCTGAACGCGCAGTACGCCGTACTCATGCAGCGCGAAGTCCTGGCACAGCTGGACGCCGCCGGACTTTCCGCCGACATCGCCCTGCAGCGCGCACTGGGCGGCGGCTTCGAGGATTCCCCCCGCACCATTGGATCGACACACGTACGATGAATAGCACGACCGACGCCCCCGTTGCCGTAGCTTCGAACAGCAAGCGCCGCAGGATATTGACGATCGTCGCCAGCGTGTTCGCGGTGCTGGGGATCCTCTGGTTCCTGCTCTGGTATGTCGTGCTGTCCGAGCGCGAAAAAACCGATGATGCCTACGTCATCGGCAACCAGGTCGCCGTCACCTCGCAGATCGCCGGCACCGTGGTGGGCGTGTACGCCGAAAATACCCATCTGGTGAGCGCTGGCCAGGTTTTGGTGCGCTTCGATCCGACGGACGCGGATACCGCGCTGAGCCGGGCCGCCAGTGCGCTGGCGCGCGCGGTGCGTCAGGTCCGTCAGCAGCGGGCCATGGCCGGTCAATACGATGCGCTGGTCGAACGAGGCGGGATCGAGCTGGCGCGCGCCGAGGCGGACCTCGCCCGCCGCTCGCCACTGCTCGCGGACCAGGCGGTGGCGCCCGAGGAAGTGAAGCACGCCGATGAGGCGGTGGCGATGGCGCGCGCCAATCTGTCGCAGGCACAGCGCCAGGCGGACGCGGCGCGCGCGCTGGTCGATGGCGTATCGGTGCAGGAAAATCCCGCCGTACTGGAAGCCAAGGCGGCGTACCGCGACGCGTGGGTCAACGCCGGCCGCAACGCGATCGTCGCGCCGGTGGACGGCTTCGTCGCGCTGCGCAACGTACAGCTCGGCCAGCATATCCAAGCCGGCGAGCCACTCCTCAGCATCGTCCCACTCCAGAATCTGTGGGTCGACGCCAATTTCAAGGAAAACCAGTTGCGCAACTTGCGCTTGGGTCAGCGTACGGAAGTAAGCAGCGATCTTTATGGTGGCAACGTCATCTACCACGGCAATGTAGTAGGCATGGCGGCCGGGACCGGCGCCGCGTTTTCGGTGCTCCCGGCCCAGAACGCTTCGGGCAACTGGATCAAGGTCGTGCAGCGCGTGCCGGTGCGGGTTTCCATCGCACCGGAGGACCTGGCGAAGCACCCGCTGCGCATCGGGCTGTCCACCACCGTCACCGTGGACACGCATGAGCGCAGCGGCGCGATGCTGGCGGTCACGCCGACCGCCGGCGCCGGCGCCAGCACCGACGTGTATGCCGCCGACATCGCCCGCGCAAACGCCACGGCCGATGCGATCATCACCCGCAACCTGGGCGGCGCCCGCTAGCGATTGGCCACAGTCCAGGGCATCTCCACGTGACCACCGCCGAGCCGCGCGACCCATTTGGCGAGTACCTGCCGCTGCACGGCACCAAGCTGGTGCTGCTGACCATCGCAGTCTCGATCGCCTCGTTCATGGAAATCCTGGACATGACGATCGTCAACGTGTCCGTGCCCTCGATTGCCGGGAGCCTGGCCGTCAGCCCCTCGGAAGGCACGTGGGCGATCAGTTCGTACATGCTGGCGGCAGCGGTGATGCAGCCGCTGACCGGCTGGATCGGCCGCCAGTTCGGCGAAGTCCGCACCTTCGTTACCTCAGCGCTGCTGTTCGTGCTGTTCTCGGCGCTGTGCGGGCTGGCGACCAGCATGCCGATGCTGATCGCCGGCCGCCTGATCCAGGGCCTGGTGTCGGGACCCATGATGTCCGTCGGCCAGGCGCTGCTGTTGCGCAACTATCCGGTGAAGCAGCGCGGCCTGGCGCTGGGGCTGTGGGCGATGGTGGTGATCATCGCGCCGATCTTCGGACCCATCATGGGCGGCTGGATCACCGACAATCTCTCCTGGCCCTGGCTCTTTTATATCAACGTGCCGGTCGGAATTGCCGCCGCGCTGATCATCGGCGTGATACTGCGGCGACGCGAATCGACCAGGACCCGATCGCCGATCGACGCGGTGGGCCTCGGACTCCTGGTCATCGGCGTCGCGAGCCTCCAGTTCATGCTCGACAACGGCAACGAGAAGGACTGGTTCCATTCCGTCGAGATCATTGCGGCCGCGGTGATTGCCGTGGTCGCGCTCAGCTTCATGATTCCCTGGGAGCTGACCGACCGGCACCCGGTGGTTGACCTGCACCTGTTTCGTCGCCGCAATTTCCTGGTAGGCAGCGCCACCATCGCCGTGGCCTATTTCGCCTTCACGGGCATCAACGTGGTCTTTCCACTCTGGCTGCAGACGACACTCGGCTACACCAGCACCTGGGCGGGCCTGGCCATGGCGCCGGTGGGCATTCTGGCGCTGTTCCTGGCGCCGATCATTGGCCGCAATCTCCATCGCATGAACCTGCGCGCGGCTGCATCCTTCGCCTTCCTGGTGTTTGCGGTGAACATCTGGTGGGTCGCCGGGCTCAACGAGACCGCAAGTTTCTCGCAGCTGGCGCTGCCGCGGCTGTTCCAGGGCATCGGCATGCCGTTGTTCTTTCTGCCGCTGAACCAGATCGTGATGTCGGGGGTCACGCCGGCGGAGCTGGCATCGGCCGCGGGCCTCAGCAATTTCATCCGCACGATTTCCGGCGGTATGTCCACGGCTGTCAGCGTCTATCTGTGGAACACCCGCTCGGACTATCACCACGCGGTGCTGGCCGAGCACATCCGCCCGGATTCCCCCGCGTGGCAAACCTTGCGTGGGCAGCTCGCGAGCCATGGGCTTTCCAACTCCGCCATCATGGAATACACCAATCGCTACCTCACCCAGCAGGCCATGACGCTCGGCGCCAATGACGTCTTCTACCTGCTGGCCGCCGCATTCTTCGTGCTGATTCCCTTCGTCTGGTACGCGCGAGCGCCCTTTGGCGCGCCGGGGACCGGCGGCGCGCACTGATCGGCTTCGATCGATCGCTTATCTGCCGGCTGCCGCATCGAACACCAGGCGCCCACCGACCCAGGTCTTCAGCACCTTGACGTCCCGGATCCGCTGCGGCGCAATTGCGAGCACGTCTGCGCTCAACAGCACGAAGTCCGCGAATGCGCCGACGCGGATCGTGCCCTTGTCGGCGTCCTGGAATTCGGCAAACGCCGAACCGCGCGTGTACGCGGACAATGCTTCCTGGATCGTGAGCTTCTGTTCGGCAAACCAACCCTCCGGGTGCGCCCCATCCAGCGTCGCGCGCGTGGTCGCGGCGTAGAGCGTCTGCATCGGATCGAGCGGCGCCACCGGCCAGTCGGTGCCAAGCGCCAGCGCGACGCCGTGATCGAGCAGCGTGCGAAACGCGTAGGTGCGGCTCGAGCGATCATGGCCGATGCGCGACTCCACCCAGCGTCCGTCGTCGATCGCGTGATAGGGCTGCACGGAGGCGATCACGCCAAGCGCGGCGAAGCGCACAAAATCCTTCGCCGCCATGTGCTGGGCGTGCTCAATGCGCCAGCGCCGATCGCGCGGGCCGCTGCTGGCGGCGATGTCGGTGTACAGGTCGAGGATGGTCGAGATCGCGGCATCGCCTATGGCGTGGGTGCACAGCTGCAGCCCGGCGGCATCGGCGCGCCCCATGCGTTCCCGCGCCATCGACAGCGGCTGCATGTCCCTGGCGAGCAGCCCGCGATAGGCCGGCCCGTCGTCATAGGGATCGAAGAAATAGGCGGTCCGCGAGCCAATCGACCCGTCGGCGTATGACTTCATCGCGCCGACGCGCAGGTACGGGTCGCCGAACGCGCGCCGCAGGCCGAGCCTCACGAAATCGTCGACGCCGGCCAGCGATGGCGCCACGTACAGGCGCGCGGTCAGGCGATGCTCCTCCAGCAGCTCCGAGTACACGGCGATATTGGCGTAGTCGGCCTGCAGATCCCCGTCGCTCATGTCCTGCATGCTGGTGACGCCGAGCGAGGCGGCGTGACGCAAGGCCTGCTCCACAATGGCCCGCCGCCGCTGGTGCGACAGCGGCGGAATGATTCGCTGCACGAGTTCCGCGGCGGCGTCCTTGAGCGCGCCGGTCGGCTCGCCCTGGCCATCGCGGACGATCACACCACCCGCCGGGTCGACGGTGGCGGCGCTGATCCCCGCGAGCTTCAAGACCAGCGAATTGACGACGATCATGTGCCCGTCGTAGCGATTGACCGCGACCGGAACCTCCGCGGCAACCGCGTCGAGCATCTGCCGCGTCGGCAGCGCGACCGGTTGCCACCTGGTCTCGTCCCAGTTGCCATCGAGTATCCACTCGCCCTTGGGCGTGCGCGCGGCCCGCTCGCCGATGCGGCGCGCGAACTCGGCGGCGCTGGTGACATCCTTGAGCTGCACCGACTCAAGCCCCTCGCCTCCCCCCACCAGGTGCACATGCGCATCGTTGAAACCGGGCACCAGGCGATGGCCCGTGGCGTTCACCACGCGGGTCGTGGCCCCTCGCCACAACATCACACTCGCGTCCCGACCCACGGCCACGATCCGGTCATTCAGGACGGCTACCGCCTGCGCCTCCGGGTTATGGGTATCACCCGTCCAGATCCTGGCGCCGCTGACAATGAGATCGGCCGCGGGCCGTGGGTCCGCGGCTGCCGGCGCAGCAAACGCGGCGACCAGGCAGGCCACCAGGGAGTACGCGGTCGATTTTTCAATGTGCATGAACCTGCCCTCGTGAATCAGCTGCGAAACTTAGCTCATGAGCCGGGCGGTGCCTGACACGCGAACCGACGCACCCCTCGGCTCCGGGATCTGCGCGTGAATGATCGAGCGCATCCCCATGTCCTCACCCTGGATGATTTCGATGCTGCCCCCGTGGGGCCAGCCCAGATCGCGGAGGTAACCAGCAAAGGCTGCCGCTGCGGCCCCGGTCGCAGGATCCTCCAGTACTCCCCCCGAAGCAAATGCGTTGCGTGCATCGAAGTGGCGCGCGTCCTTCACGAATACCAGCGCCACCGTCACCAGGCCGGCCGAACGCATGAACTCGCGACCGCGCTCCAGCTCATAGCTCATCTGCGCCAGTGTGGCTCGCGAGCGGAGCGCCAACAGCAGATGGTCGGCGCCACCGTGCATCGCGGCGGGCGGCACAGCCGGATCCAGATCACCCTCATCGAGACCGAAGAGCTGCAGCGCCAGAGCAACCTGCGACAGTTCTGCCGGCGCGCTATGGGTCGGTGGCGACTGCAAAGAAGCCGAAAGCTGGCTGCCATCGTACCGACCCTCGACGGTGATTGCCGCACCGTTCAATTGCAGTTCGTAGACCCGGGTTCCGTGGCGCAGGGCCAGCGCTGCACCCAACGCGATTGTGGCGTGCCCGCAAAAGGGCACTTCGGTTTGGGGCGAGAAGTAGCGCACGCGCCACCCGCTGTCCGTGGGTGCAGCAAAAGCCGTTTCAGAGTAACCGATGTCCGCAGCGATCCGTTGCATCTGGTCGGGTGCCGGCAACTCGCGGCCAATCCACACACCGGCTGGGTTCCCTCCGATCAGACCGTCCGAGAAGGCTGCGATTCGCGACAAGGCCACTGACGACAAGCTATCGCTCACGCCTGCTGCTGCAGGGAGCGTTGTACCGCGCGCGACAGTTTGTCGACGAGTTCGGTTAATTCGGTGTCGCTGGCGTTGTAGGGCGGCGCGACGATGATCACATCGCCCAGCCCGCCGCCGGCATTCCCGGCGCAGGGAAAGCAGATCAGCCCGTCCTGGAAGGCGCGCCGGCCGATTTCCGCGCTCAGACCGCGGTCTTGCGGAAACGGCGCTTTCGAGGTGCGATCACGCACAAACTCGATGCCGATGAAGTAGCCGCGGCCGCGCACGTCGCCAACCTCGGCAAACCGGCCCAGCGCGTCCCGCAGCGCGGCTTGCAAAGATTCACCGCGTGTACGCACCCGCTCGAGCAGTGCATCGCGCTCGATGATGCGCTGCACCGCTAGGCCCGCCGCACAGGCGGCGGTGTGCCCGGAAAAAGTATGCCCCGTCAGGATCGCGCCGTGCGAGCGCATGATCGAATCGCCAACCTCGCGACGAAAAATCGTGGCAGATAGCGGGATGTACCCGCCCGCCAGGCCCTTGGCCACCGCGATGATGTCCGGCACCACGCCCTCGTGCTCCAGCGCGCACCACGTCCCGCAGCGCCCCGATCCGCACATCACTTCGTCCGCAATTAGCAGTACGTCGTGGCGGCTGCACACCTCGCGCACGGCCTGCGCATACCCGGGCGGTGCGGGTACTACGCCGCCGGCCGCGCCCACGACCGGCTCGAACACGAACGCTGCGACGTTTTCAGGTCCGAGCGAGCGGATACGCGCGTCGAGCTCGTCCGCCAGCGTGTGCACGAGCTCCGCGGCCACCACCCCGGGCGGTGGGCGGTAGGCATTCGCCGCGGAGACGAACGACACATCCAGGAGGCTGCGCTCAAATGACTTGCGGCGCTCGGCAAAACCGGACAACGACAGCGCCCCGAGCGTACTGCCGTGATAGGAGCGTTCACGGGCGATGAAGCGGTGCTTGTCCGGGCGCCCGCGCGCGTTCCAGTACTGCAGCGCGACCTTCATCGCGCCCTCGATCGCCTCCGAGCCACTGGCAGCGAACACGATATGACCAAAGAGCGGCCCGCACTTGCGCAGCATCAGTTCCGTCAGTTGCTCGAGCGGCTCGCTGGTGAACAGGTAGCGATAGCCGCAGGCGACCTGCGCCAGCTGCGCGGCAATTGCCGCGTTCAC
>JAYUZI010000059.1:0-14077 GCA_043751915.1 Gammaproteobacteria bacterium
TGTGCGGCGGTACATGGACAGCACGCGCGAGCGCGCGAAGCGCGAGGGCTACGTCGAAACGGTGTACGGCCGGCGCCTGTACCTGCCCGAGATCAACTCACGCAACCGCGCGCTGCAGCAATACGCCGAACGCAGCGCGATCAATGCGCCCATGCAGGGCACGGCCGCGGACATCATCAAGCGCGCGATGCTTGGCGTCGACGCCTGGTGCCAGCGCGCCGAGGTGCCCGCGCGACTCCTGATGCAGGTGCACGACGAGTTGGTGCTGGAAGTGCGCGCCGATTTCCTCGCGGCGGCCACCGCCCAGGTACGCGCACTGATGGTCAGCGCGGCCGAACTGCGCGTGCCGCTGCGCGTCGACGTCGGCCACGGCCTGAACTGGGATCAGGCGCACTGAAGAAGGGCCTTATGCAAGCAAAGCGTCGCCCGGTGCCGACATAGTATTGCTCGCCGCAGCGGGCCGTAGACTGGCGCCTGTCAGGAGCGGACTGCGCTCTGTCACAGTGACGACAACCCGATGCAGACCCGAACACTCGCAATCACCACGACACTGGCCCTGGGCCTCACCGCCGCGCCCGCATTCAGCGTCGACCACGGCTTCTACCTGGGCGCCGCGCTCGGCCAGTCCGAGAGCGGCCTGCGCGACAGCAATTTCAATTTCAAGGACCGGAACCAGGGCTACAAGCTGATCGCCGGCATCCGGCCCCTGAGCCTGGTCGCGGTGGAGCTCAATTATGTCGACCTCGGAACCTCGAGTGTCGGCGCGGCGCAGGCGAAAACCAGGGCGGCGGACGGCTTCGTCATGGCGTTCCTGCCTATCCCCGTGGTTGATGTCTACGGCAAGCTGGGCTACGTTTCGTGGAAGACCGACGCCTCGGCGCCGGGCTTTTCACTGCGCACCACCGGGAGTGACCTGGCTTACGGAGCGGGCGTACAGCTGCATTTCGGGAGCCTCTCGGCCCGCGTGGAATACGAGGCCTTCAACGCCCGGACGGCCGCGAAGCCCACGCTCCTGACGCTCGGCGCCACCTATACCTTTCTTTGAAACCGGCGCGCCACGCGGGGAACTAACCCGAGGGCGCCCGCTCGAACTGAGGTGAGTGCGAGCAATGCGCTCCCCGCTTCCCTCCCTAGGCGGGCTGCTCTGCCCCGGTGGCTACTCCCCCCAGATCTCTAGCCACCGGGGCCTTTTACTTTCTGAAACCACTGGTGCAGCTGGCTGCGCGCCTCCTCGAGCCCGGTGCCATCCACGGCGGAAAAGGCCTGCACCGTGGCGCGCCCTGCCAACGCACGTTGCGCAGCGGTGATGGCCTGGGCCAGCTCGGCGCGTTTGAGCTTATCGGTCTTGCTGAGCAGCACGTGCACCGGGCAATGCACAGCGGCTGCCCAGGCGATCAGCCCGTCGTCGCCTGCCAGCACGCCGCGGCGGCTGTCAATGATAAGAAACAGGCCGCGGAGCGCGGCGCGTTGTGCCAGCGCGGTGGTCATCGGCGCCCAGGTGGCACGTTCCGCGGCGCTGGCTTCCGCATAACCGTAGCCGGGCAGATCGACGATCCGGCAGCCCGGCGTGAGTTCAAAAAAATTCAGCAGCCGGGTGCGACCAGGGGCCTTGGCGGTGCGCGCCAGCGCGCGCCGCCCGACAATAGCGTTGATGGCGCTGGATTTGCCGGCATTCGAACGCCCGGCAAAGGCCACTTCGGCGCCCAGGTCCGGCGGAAAATGCCTGGGATGGGCGGCGCTCAGCAGCAGATCGGCGTTGGGGTAGGTGCTCACCGCGACGAATGTAGTGTGCGCGGAGCCTGGTGTACAATTCCACGCCTTCCAGCCACGGGTAATATCATGACTGCGACTATTCGTCTGGCCTGCTGCGGCTTGCTGCTGCTGGCGGCGCCCATTTCCTGGTCTAAGGGGTCCGCCGAAGCAGGCGCCACCGTGGCCGCCACCTGCATGGCCTGTCATGGCCCCAGCGGCAACAGCGCCAATCCCGAATGGCCGCGACTCGCCGGGCAGAATGCCGCCTACCTTGAGCACCAGCTGCACCTGCTGCACGACGGCCGGCGCACCGGCAAGGTGGGCGACGCGGCTGCGGCGATGATGCCGGCCATGGCGGTCACGCTCAGCGACCAGAACATCGAAGATGTCGCGGCCTACTTCTCCCAGCAGGTAATTACGGGTCTCGAGGCCGATCCTTCCTACTGGAAGGCAGGAGAAAAACTGTACCGCAGCGGCGATCGCGCCCGCGGCATCCCTGCCTGCGCCGCCTGCCACGGCCCGAACGGCCGCGGCAATCCGGCGGCCGGCTACCCCGCATTGCGCGCCCAGGAATCCATGTACGTCATCAAGCAGCTTGGCGCCTACAGCGCCGACGTGCGCTACGCGAAGAGCGAGACGGGCACGAGCTACGGCGGTGACAATGGCAACATCATGCACACGATCGCCTCGCGCCTGAACGACGAGGACATGCGCAACCTAGCCTCTTACATGCAGGGAATGCGCTAGACATGAAAAAGTCACTGACACTGCTCGCGCTCGCGCTGCTGGCGCTCGGCGGCTGTTCGGGCAAGCCCGAGGCCCCGACACCGGCCACCCCGGCCGCTCCGGCCGAAACGCCGGCAGCACCGGCGGCTGCGCCGCTTGCGACCCCGACTGACGCTGCGAGCGCCGCAGCCAAGCCGATGCCGCCCGCGGAAGAATCCAAGCTCGAGCGCGTTGCGCCGCTCCCGGCCGCGGGCCAGCTGCCCGCGGGAAAATGGGTCGCGGGTGTCAACTACCGGCCGCTGGTGCCGGCCCAGCCGACTGACGCCGCGCCGGGCAAGGTCGAGGTGATCGAGGTGTTCTGGTACGCCTGCCCGCACTGCTACACGCTCGATCCTTACCTCGAGAACTGGCGCAAGAGCAAGCCGTCCTACGTCGAATTCCGGCGCGTGCCGGTCACCTGGCAGCCGGTGCACCAGTCGCACGCCCGGCTGTTCTACGCGCTTGAGGCGCTGGGCAAGGAAGCGGCCGTGCACAGCGAAGTGTTCGCCGAAATGCACGATCGCAAGAACTACATGTTCGCGCAGGGCAACGACAGCGAGACCCTGTCCGCGCAGGTGGCCTTCGCCAAGGCCCACGGCATCAGCGAAGCAGATTTTACCAACGCCCTCAACTCCTTCACCGTACAGACCAGTATGGCGAAGGCCGACGACCTGGTGCATCGCTACCGCGTGGACGGCGTACCGCTGATGGTGATCAATGGCAAGTACGTCACCGACGTCAACATGGCGGGGAGCCCCGCCAACCTGATCAGCATCGTCAACGACCTCGTCGCCAGCGAAAAGAAGAACTAGCGGGCCGCACCGCAGATGCTCAGTCGCTATGCGCTGCAGGGGCAGGGACTTATCAGCCTCAGCAGCGCGGCCCTGGTCGAAACCCTATGGATAGACCTGCTCGAACCCACCCCGGAGGAGGAGCGGGCGATCGAGGCCCAGTGCGGCATCGATGTGCCAACGCGCGAGGAAATGCGCGAGATCGAATCCTCCAACCGACTCTATGAAGAGGACGGCGCGGTCTACCTGACCTCGACCATCGTCACCAAGCTCGACACCGACCTGCCGCAGAATTCGCAGGTCACCTTCATCCTCAAGGACGGGCGGCTGATCACCAACCGCTACACCGACCCGCTGCCGTTCCGACGCTTCATCAGCTACGCGGAACGGCACGCGCCCTCGTGCGGCTCAGGGCCTGCGGTGCTCGCCGGCCTGGTCGAGGCGATCATCAACCGCGTGGCCGATGTCATCGAGCGCGTCAGCGCGGATCTGGACGCGATTTCCGCCGAGGTGTTCACACGGCCTACACGCCGCCGCCACGGCGGGCCGCGCGATTTCCGGGCGGTGCTCGAGCGCGTCGGCCAGAGTGGCGAACTCATCGCCAAGACCCGCGAGAGCCTGGTGAGCCTCGGGCGGGCGCTGGCCTTCGTGCAGCAGGCGACCGCCCTCAACCTCACCAACGACGTGCGCACGCGGCTGCGCACGCTGTCGCGCGACGTCATCGCCATGAGCGATCACGCCTCGTTCCTGGGCAACAACGTCTCGTTCATCCTCGATGCGACGCTGGGCATGATCAACATCGACCAGAACAACATCCTGAAGATCTTCTCGGTGGTCACGGTGTTCCTGCTGCCACCCTCGGTGATCGGCGCCATCTACGGCATGAATTTCGACCATATTCCCTGGGCGCACGAGTCCTGGGGGTTCATGAGCGCGCTGGGGCTGATGGTCGCCTCGGCAGTGATTCCCTACCTGATCTTCAAGCGCCGCGGCTGGTTGTAGTGCCTCGGTTCCGGCGGCAGTCAGAACGGGTCGCGCGGGCTGCGCGCTTCGGGTAATCTTGCGCGCCGCTGCGCCCGTAGCTCAGCTGGATAGAGTGTCGGCCTCCGAAGCCGAAGGTCGTGGGTTCGAATCCCGCCGGGCGCGCCATCCTGCCGTGAACGGCAGGAGCCGCAGGCGGTATCAACAGACGCAGATTCAGCCGCTATAATTGACTCGTTCGAGACCTTTGGCCGCCTACCGGACTGCCCGTGAGCAAACAAGACACGCATTTCTTTGATACCTTCAGCATGATCATCGGCGGACTGATCGTGGTCGCCCTCATCATCTTTGCGCTGGCGCGCGTGGTGGCGGGGCGCACCCAGGAGCCTGAGGTCTACTCGGACCCGAAATACGTCGCGAGCGTCGAGGAGCGCATCAAGCCCTTTGCGCGCGTAGCCGTGGCCGGCGCGGACAATTCCGCCCTGGCGATCGCGGCCCCGGCACAGGGGACCGCCATTGCCCTGGAGGCACCGAAGGACGGGCCGGCCCTGTACGAAGCGGTCTGCAAGAACTGCCACGCCGCCGGCCTGGTCGGCGCGCCGAAGTTTGGCGATCGCACTGCCTGGGCGCCGCGCATCGCCAAGGGCAAGGCAGCGCTCTATGAGCACGCGCTCAAGGGCTATATGGGCACTGCGGGCGCAATGCCCGCCAAGGGCGGCCGCACCGACCTGAGCGACGATCTCATCAAGGCCGGGGTCGATTATCTCGTCCTGAAGGGTAGCTAGGGTTCAGCGTTGATGGCCGCAGACTCGCGGCCTCGCTGACATGCGCGGCGCCAATGGCGTCCGCACCCTGCAGATTGGCGATCGTACGCGCCACCCGCAACAGCCGGTGATAGCCTCGGGCCGATAGCCCCAGGCGCTCGCTCACCTGAGCAACGAGGCGGCGGGCGGCGGGCTCCGCGCGGCAATGGGCCTCGATGCCGGCATGATCGAGCCGCGCGTTGCAGCAATGCTGCCGCGCCAGTTGCAGCGCGCGCGCCGTGCGTACCGATTCCGCGATATTCGACCCCTCGCCGCGGCACCCTGCCCGCTGCAGAGCCGCCGGATCGAGGCGCGGCACTTCGATGTGCAGGTCGATCCGGTCGAGCAGTGGACCGGAAATGAGGTCGCGGTAGCGCTGCACGCGCCGCGGCCCGCAGCGGCAGTTGCGCGAGGTGTCGCCGAGGTAGCCGCATGGACAGGGATTCGTTGCCGCGACCAGCTGGAATTCGGCCGGCAGCTCCAGGCGGTCGGAGGCGCGCGCCAGGGTGATGGCACCTGACTCGAGCGGTTCGCGCAGCGCCTCGAGCACGCGCCGGTCGAACTCGGGCAGTTCGTCCATGAACAGCACCCCGCGGTGCGCCAGGCTGATTTCCCCGGCGCGCAACCGGGAGCCGCCGCCGACGATGGCATTGGCGGAGGCGGCATGATGCGGGGCCCGGAACGGGCGCTGACCCCAGCGCGCCGGATCGAACCCCGGCGTGCTGATCGAGGCGATGCCCGCGACCTCGATCGCCTCGGCCTCGGTCAGCGGCGGCAGGAGCCCCGGCAAGCGCGAGGCGAGCATGGTCTTGCCGCTCCCGGGCGGGCCTACCATCAACAGGCTATGGCCACCGGCTGCGGCGATTGTGAGTGCCCGTTTCGCGCGCCACTGCCCCCTGACTTCATCAATCGATTTACCCTGCCCAGCGACCAGGGCACTGACAACACCGGGTTCGATCGCCGCGACTTCGGCGGCTGCTTCGCCGCCGAGGAACCGGCATACGCCGGCGAGGTTGCCGAACCCAAAGGCTTGCGGGTGGCCCGAGAATGAAGCCTCACGCAGGTCGGCTGTGGGCACGAGCAGGTCATGCCCGGCGCGCGCGGCATGAATCGCCGCGAGCAGCAGCCCGCGGACCGGTCGCAGTTCGCCGCCCAGACCAAGCGCGCCGTAACACTCGGGTTGCGCCTGGCGGCGCACCCGCAGTTGACCGCTCGCGGCGAGGAGCGCCAGGGCCACGGGCAGATCGTAACGACTTCCCTCCTTCGACAGTTCCACCGGCGCCAGGTTGACCGTGATGCGGCCCGGTGGGAAGTCGTACCCGGAATTGAGGATGGCCGAGCGCACGCGCTCGCGGCTCTCACGCACCACGGGCGCCGGGAGCCCCACGATGCTGAAGCCGGGCAGGCCGCTGCCCAGATGCGCCTCGATCTGCACCAGCGGCGCATCGAGCCCTGACTGGGCCCGGCTCAACACCAGCGCGACGCTCACACGCTTACCCGCTGCGCTCGGTACCGGCCTCTGCGGCCGGCTAGTCGGACACGGGCGGGAGCGACTGCTGGAGCTGCTCGAGGCGCTGCTCGAGCACCGCCATGCGCGCCTCGAGCTCGGTGATGCGTGCACGCGCGCGCTCGAGCACCTTGGCCTGGACGTCGAACTCGCTGCGCGAAGTCAGATCGAAGCGCCCGGCGGCGCCCTGCAGTGCCGCGCGAAGATTGGCCTCCAGCTCCGTGCGCATGCCACCCAGCGCGGTCGGGAGGCCGGCGATGAAGCGCCGGACCATTTCTTCAACCTGGAGAGTTTCCATGGCGGGTTTCCTGAAACAATTGCCCTGAAATCGCGCGCCGCGCCGCGGCCAACGGCCACATTGGTGCAACGGCACGCCGCAAGCACCCAAACAGCCGCGAATCGACCGGCATTGGCCGTGGCACGGATTCTGCAACCAGCCTTAGCGCTGTGCGGGAATCGCCAGCATACGCGCCGCGTCATTGCGCGGGAATACGGATTTTGGGTTCGTTGCTACACAAATGCTGGGAGTCGCAGGCATGGGCATGACCGTAAAAAATATCTTCCACGGGTTCAATGCACGGCTTTGCGCTACGGCGCTCGCCCTCTCGCTGCTGGTCCTGGCGCTACTGCACACCATGCCGGCGCACGCGGAAACCACCGCGCCAGTCGCTGCCGTGGCCGCCCAGACCGCGCCTGTCGCCCCGGACACCAGCATCGCGGCTCCTCTCGCCAAGGCACCGGTGCCCGACAAAGGTGACACCTCGTGGATGATGACCTCCACGGTGCTGGTCATCCTCATGACCATTCCCGGTCTCGCGCTCTTCTACGGCGGCCTGGTGCGCGGCAAGAACGTGCTGTCGGTCCTGATGCAGGTGTTCGTGGTGTTCAGCCTGATGGCCGTGCTCTGGGCCATCTATGGCTACAGCATTGCGTTCACCGAGGGGGGCGATTTCTTCGGCGGCTTCAGCAGGTTGTTCCTGAAAGGCATGGACGCGAGCTCAAACTCCGCGACCTTCAGCAAGGGGGTGGTCATCCCCGAATACGTGTTCATGGTGTTCCAGCTCACCTTCGCGGCAATCACGCCCTGCCTGATCGTCGGCGCCTTCGCCGAGCGCGTGAAGTTCTCAGCGGTGCTGCTGTTCATCACCATCTGGTGGACCTTTGCCTACCTGCCGATCGCGCACATGGTCTGGTACTGGGCCGGACCCGATGCCTATACCAGCGCCGCGGCCGGCGCCAAGGCCGGCGCGACCGCAGGGTTCCTGTTCCAGAAGGGCGCGCTGGATTTCGCCGGCGGCACGGTGGTGCATGTCAATGCGGGCGTCGCGGGCCTGGTGGGCGCAATCCTGATTGGTCGGCGTATAGGCTACGGCAAGGCGGCGATGGCCCCGCACAACGTGCCGTTCATGATGATCGGCGCCGCGTTGCTGTGGGTCGGCTGGTTCGGCTTCAACGTCGGCTCGAACCTCGAGGCCTCGGGCTTCGCCGGCCAGGTGTTCGCCAACACACTGCTGGCCACGGCCGCGGCGACGCTGGCGTGGATGTTCGCGGAATGGGCCGCGCGCGGCACGCCGACCATGATCGGCGCCGCCTCGGGTGCGGTCGCGGGTCTGGTCGCGATCACGCCTGCCTGCGGCTGGGTGGGCCCGATGGGCTCGATCGTCATCGGTGCGCTCGCGGGCGTGGTGTGCCTGTTCGCGGTTACCAAGCTCAAGGGCTGGTTCAAGTATGACGACACCCTTGATGTCTTCGGCGTGCACTGCATCGGCGGCATCCTCGGCGCGATGCTGACCGGCGTGTTCAACGATCCACGCCTGGGCGGTACCGGGGTGTATGACTACGTGGCCAACAAGGTCGCCGATTTCTCGATGAGCGCCCAGCTGGTCGCGCAGGCCTGGGGCGTGGTCACAACCCTGGTCTGGTCGGGCGGTGTTGCTTTCATCGCCTACAAGGTCGTGGATCTGACGATCGGCCTGCGGGTAGCCGAGGACCAGGAGCGCGAAGGCCTCGATACCACCTACCACGGCGAGCACGCCTACAACGACTGAGTCTCACCGGGGGCACCTTCCCGGGGCCGCTATTTTGTGATACGGCTCACCATTGTGTGATCCAACTCATCTTTGTGCCCCCGCACAACACTGATACTCTTGAGGCATGTACGGGAGACAAAGATGCGGCAGCTGACGGTCCTGTCCCTGGTAATCGCCGCGCTGGGCGCCATAGGCGCTGCGGGCGCCGGCGATATCTACTGCAACAATCAGGGTCGCGATTGCAGCGACCGGCCGAGCCCCGGCGCGACCTTCGTCGGCAGCACCAACAGCTCGATTCCCGGCAACAGCGAACCGGCTCCGCAGCTTGCCAGCAACTCTGCCAACGCCAGCGCCCCGCCGGTCGACGCCGGCGCCGACGCCCGCCTCAGACAGGACGCCTCGCACCAGGCCGTACAAAAGGACGTGGCCGCCACACGCGCCACGCAGTGCAAGGCAGCACAGGACAAGTACCAGAAATCCGTCGAAGCCCGCCGCGTCTACCGCCTGAACAAGGCCGGCGAACGCGAATACCTCTCCGACACCGAGGCCGACCAGGCGCGGCTCAACGCGCGCCTCGAGATGGAACGCTCCTGCGGTAACAGCGCCTCCTGATTTTCAATTCGCGCACCGCCTCCGGCCCCTGTTAAATTGCGCAGGCGGCAACGCGAGGATTCCTTGATCATGCGTACGGGTTTCATCGGTCTGGGCGCGATGGGCAGTTCCATGGCGCGCAATCTCCACCGCGCCGGGCTCCTCGGCGGCGTGTGGAACCGCACCGCCACGAAAGCCGCGGCGCTGGCCACCGAGCTGCATTGTGCGGCGCCGGCGAGCCCCGCCGAACTCGCGCGCGACTGCGATGCCCTGGTGATCTGCGTTTCGGCCGACCAGGACGTGCTGGCGGTGATCGCTGCCGTAGCGCCGGCGCTGCGCCCGGGCTCGCTGGTCATCGATTGCTCGACTGTATCCGCCGACACGGCGCGTGCCGCAGCGACGCAACTGGCCGCGCGCGGCGTCGACTTTCTCGACGCGCCGGTGAGCGGCGGCGTCGAGGGCGCGGCCAAGGCCACGCTCGCGATCATGGTGGGCGGCGAAGCGGCCGCGCTGGAACGCGCCCAGCCGGTGCTGCAGGCCATGGGCGCGACGATCACGCATTTTGGTCCGCACGGCGCCGGCCAGGCCGCCAAGGCGACCAACCAGATCATGGTCGCCGGCATCATCCGCGCCAACGCCGAGGCGCTGGCCTTCGCGCAGGCGCAGGGGCTCGACCTGGGCAAGGTCATCGCCACGCTCGGCCGCGGTGCCGCCGCCAACTGGTACCTCGCCAACCGCGGCCCGTTCATGGAGCGCGGCGCCTATCCGCCCGGGTTCCGGGTGCGCCTGCACCAGAAAGACCTGCTGATCTGCCGTGCCATGGCGCTCGCCGCCGGCGCCGAATTACCGGTGGTCGAGGCCGCGCTGGCCGATTACGCGCGCCTCATCGCAGCGGGCCACGGCGACGAGGACGTCTCGGCGATCTTCCGCCTCAAGGCCGCGCTGTTCGCGCCGCCAAGGGCGGGCTAGTTCGGTGCCGGGCGAGACCCGCAAGGTGCCGCGCGCGCTGAACCTGCCGGATTTCTGCGCGGCGCAGGCCGTGCTCGCGGTAGTGCTGATCGTCACGCTCACGGCGGTAGTGCTGGCGGTTGCGCGCCAAAGCGGCGTACTCAATTTCTGGCTCGACCTGGCGCGCACTTCGCTGTTCCTGCTGTGGACCGGGATGGGCAGCGCCGCGGTGCTGTGCCTGCTGCGCGCGCGCCTGGCACAGCTCCCGCTCGCGGCGGCGAGCGCCATTGCACTGGGGAGCATGCTGGCGGTGATCGCGCTGGTATCGTGGGGCGTGCTCTGGCTCGGTGGCAGCTCACTGCTCGGACCGCGCGCCACCAACCTGCTGCTGCCGGAAACGCCCTGGCGCTTCTTCGCCGCCAACCTCGGCATCGGCGCGATCGTCGCCGCGCTGGCGCTGCGTTATTTCTACGTCACCGGCGAATGGCGCCGCAACGTCGAGCTGCAGGCGCGCGCCCGCGTGCGCGCGCTCCAGGCGCGCATCCGTCCACATTTTCTCTTCAACAGCATGAACACCATCGCCTCGCTCACCCGCTCCGACCCGAAACGTGCCGAGGAGGCCATCGAGGACCTCGCCGATCTGTTCCGCGCCAACCTCAGCGAGCAGCGCAGCAACATCACGCTCAAGGAAGAGCTCGAGGTCGCGCGCATCTACCAGCGCATCGAGCAGCTGCGGCTCGGCGAACGGCTGCACGTGATCTGGGACGTGACCGACCTGCCGATGCGCGCCCAGGTACCCGGGCTCCTGATGCAACCGCTCCTCGAGAACGCGATCTACCACGGCATCGAGCCGCGGCCCGCGGGCGGTGTCGTCACCGTCAGCGGCGCGCTCGACGGCGACATCATCGGCCTGACGGTGCGCAATCCGCTGCCCGAGGCCGGCGAGGAAGCGCATTCGGGCAACCGCATCGCGCTCGACAACATCCGCGAGCGCATGGAACTGCTCTACCCCGGCCGCTCCTCGGTCGAGGCCAACCGCATCGGCGACGAATACATCGTGCGGCTCCGTTTTCCCTACATCGAGGACGCCACGCGGAGCTCGTCACTGTGAGCCAGCGCGTGCTGATCGTCGACGACGAGCCGCCGGCGCGCGAACGGCTCCGCCGGCTGCTTGGCGAGATCGGCACAGCCGAGGTCGCCGGCGAGGCCGCCAACGGCGAGCAGGCGGTGCGTCTCGCGGGCGAACTGCATCCGGACGTCGTGCTGCTCGACGTGCGCATGCCCGGCATGAACGGCCTCGAAGCGGCGCGCCACCTGGCGTTGTTCGAGGCGCCGCCCGCCGTCGTGTTCACGACTGCCTACGACGCCTACGCGATCGAGGCTTTCGAGGCGCAGGCTATCGGCTATCTGCTCAAGCCGGTGCGGGCGGAAAAGCTGGCCGCCGCACTGACGCGCGCAGCGCGCCTGGCAGGTACGCAGCTCGCGCGCATCGCCGCCGGCGATCCGGCCCACGTGGCGCGCACACACGTGGCCGCGCGGCTCGGCGACCTGGTACGCCTGATTCCGGTGCCGGAGGTCTACTACTTCGCTGCCGACCAGAAATACACGACGGTGCGCCACCGCGGCGGCACCGACCTGATCGAAGACCCGCTACGCGCGCTCGAGGAAGAATTCCCGACGCAGTTCGTGCGCGTCCACCGCAACGCGCTCGTCAGCATTCAAAGCCTTGCGGCTATCGAGCGCGACGCGGAGGGCCAGTACCACGTGGTGGTGCGCGACCTGGATCAGCGGCTCGATGTCAGCCGGCGCCTCGCCGGTGAACTGAAGGAACGGTTCCGGCTCTAGAATCTACCAACAATCGGCCACCCAGACAGGTATCGTACGATGCACCCGACAGATTTTTCCCCTGCCGGCACCGGGCCGGATGCAGATGTGCAAACGCTGCACAGCATGGGCTATGCGCAGGAACTGTCGCGGCGCCTGGGCCGCTTTTCGAACTTCGCCATTTCCTTTTCGATCATTTGCATCCTTGCCGGTGGCGTCAATTCCATAGCCCAGGCCACCTCGGGCGCCGGCGGCGCCGCCATCGGCCTGGGCTGGCCGCTCGGTGTGCTGCTCTCGGGCGCCTTTGGCCTCGCCATGGCGCAGATCGCTTCGGCGTTTCCGACCGCGGGCGGCCTGTATCACTGGGGTTCGATACTCGGAAACCGCTTTACGGGCTGGCTCACGGCGTGGTTCAACCTGCTGGGCCTGATCACCGTGCTCGGATCGATCAACGCCGGTGCCTACCTGTTCTTCATGGGCACTTTCGGCCCCGCTTTGCATGTGGCCGATACGCCGACCACGCTCATGGTCTTCCTCACGGCGGCCACGCTTGCCCAGGCGCTGATCAATCACTACGGAATTTCACTCACTGCGAAGCTCACGGATTTTTCCGGTTACCTGATTTTCGGAACCGCGGTACTGCTGACCGTGGCCTGCCTGTGGTACGCGCACAGCTACGACTACTCCCGCCTCTGGACCTTCGCCAACTATTCCGGCGCGGCGGGCGCCAATGTCTGGCCGCCCTCCGGCAAATCCTGGATATTCCTGCTGGGGCTGCTGCTGCCGATCTACACAATCACGGGCTACGACGCCTCGGCGCACACGGCCGAAGAGACGCGCAACGCAGCCCTGGCGGTTCCGCGCGGCATCGTCTCCTCGATCCTGTGGTCGGGCCTGCTCGGATACCTGTTCCTGGTGGCATTCCTGATCATGATTCCCGACATGGACGTGGCGGCCCGGCAGGGCTGGAACGTGTTCTTCTGGGCGATGGACCAGCGCGTACCCTTTGCCATGCGAGAACTCCTGTACGCGCTGATCCTGCTCTCGCAGCTGCTGTGCGGGCTGGCGACGGTGACCTCGGCCTCGCGCATGATCTACGCTTTCGCGCGCGACGGCGGCCTGCCGGCCTCGCCGGCGCTGGCGACGGTGTCGCCGGCGTATCGCACCCCCACTGCCGCGATCTGGACCGCCGCCGTACTGCAGTTGCTGTTCGTGTGGGCCGCGAAGCAGCTCGAGGCGCATGGCACGCCGGTCTATACGGTGGTCGTATCGTGCACCGTGATCTTCCTGTTCTTCTCGTTCGCCATTCCGGTCGCGCTCGGCCTGTTCGCCTACGGCGGGCCGAAGTGGCCGAAGATGGGCCCCTGGAACATGGGCCGCACGGGCTATTTTCTAGCCGCCGGGCTGGCGCTCAGCGCCATGGTGCTGATTTTCGTGCTGGGCGTGCAGCCACCGAATGAACAGGCCTTGCAGGTGACGGTTGGGTTCCTGATCCTGACGGCAATCGTCTGGCTGGTGTTCGAAAGGCGGCGCTTCAAGGGACCGCCGATTGGCGACCTGATCGCCAGGCGCCAGGCGGCGATCGCGGCGGCCGAGGCGGCGCTGGAGAAGGCGGGGCGCTAGGCCTTGACGCGGGCCATCGTCGGATCGTAGAGCGGGCCGAGGTGCAACTTGCAGGGTACGCGCTCGGTCGCCACCTCGAGCTCGTAGCTGCCGGACTGCAGGTACTCGCGCGTCACGCCCTCAAGCTGGCGCACGTAGCCGTAACCAATATTTGTCTTGAGCGTGTGCCCATAGCCGCCGCTCCCCAGCCAGCCCACGCGCTCGCCGTTCCGGTAAATGGTCTCGCGGCCGAGCAGCAGCACTTGCGGATCGTCCACCGTGAACGCGCACAGCCATTTCTGCAGCGGCGCGCGCGAGTGGAGTTCCAGGGCACTGCGGCCCATGAACGGCTGATTGCTCTTGAGTTTCACCGCCCAGCCGAGCCCGGCTTCGAAGGGCGTGTGATCGGGGCCGATATCCGCGCCCCAGGCGCGGTAGCCTTTCTCGAGCCGCAGCGTTTCAATGGCGCGATAACCGGCGTTG
>JAYUZI010000060.1:0-8489 GCA_043751915.1 Gammaproteobacteria bacterium
CCGCAACAGCAGCGCCAGTTCGGGATCGGAGGTCGCCGCAGCGACCCGCTGCATACGCGCGAGCGCGGCCGGCAGTTCATTGTTTTCAACCTGCAGCCGCGCGGCGGCGAGCTGCGCCTGTTCGGCGTAGCCTGTATGCGGATGGTCGGCCAACAGTTTGTCTGCCAGTGCGAGCACATTCGCCTGGTCATTCTTGCCGAAGGCGGTGACCAGCAGCTCATACTGGGCGCTGGCCGCCATGAGCGAGGTTTCCTGACGCGCCTGCCAGGCCCGCCAGCCCCACAGGCCCGCCGCGGCGAGTGCCACGCCCGCCACCATCCAGACGCCGTTCTGGCGCAGCCAGTGGCGCACGTAATCCCATTGTTCCTGCTCGTTCATGTACTCGTCCACGATTCCTCCTCCAGCATTTTCCCGACCCGCCCCGGCAACTCCGCCAGTGCGCATTCGCTCTGACCAGCCTCGCGGCGCAATGGTTTCAAAGCCGCCACCCCGCGCTCGAGCTCCGCGTCGCCCAGAATCAGCGCCAGGCAGGCGCCGCTCCGGTCGGCGCGGCGAAACTGCGCCTTGAAGTTGCCGCCGCCCAGATTCATCTGCACGCCCTGCCCGGGCATGGCTTCGCGCAGCTGTTCGGCCAGCTGCAGGGCCCGGGCCTCGGCGGCTGCGCCGCTGGCGATCACATACACGGCCGGGGCCTGCGGCGCGGCGCCGGCGCCCGAGAGGCGGATCAGCTCCACCACCCGTTCGATGCCCAGCGCGAAACCGACGGCGGGCGTCGCCTCGCCGCCGAGCTGGCCGATAAGGCCGTCGTAGCGGCCGCCGGAACAGACGGCATCCTGCGCGCCCAGCGCATCGCTGATCCATTCGAACACCGTGCGCGAATAATAGTCGAGTCCGCGCACCAGGCGCGGATTGATCGTATAGGGAATTGCCAGCGAGTCGAGCATGGCGCGCAGTGACTCGAAGTGCGCGCGCGATTCATCGTCCAGATAGTCGGTGAGCACCGGGGCGCCGTCCACCAGCGCGCGCATCGCCGGATTCTTGCTGTCGAGGATCCGCAGCGGATTGCCCTGCAGGCGCCGGCGGCTGTCGGCATCGAGTGCGGCCTCGTGGGCGCGGAAATAGCCCTCCAGTGCGGCCCGATACTGCCCCCGCGCCGCGCTCGTGCCCAGCGAATTGAGCACCAGCCGCACACGCGATATGCCCAGCCGGCGCCACAGGCGCGCGCCGAGCGCGATCAGCTCGGCATCGACGTCGGGACCTGCGAAGCCGACGGCCTCGACGCTGAACTGGTGGAACTGGCGAAACCGCCCGGCCTGCGGCCGCTCGTGGCGGAACATCGGTCCGGCGGTCCACAGCTTCAAGCGCGCGCCGCGCAGCAGGCCGTTGGCGATCACCGCGCGGGCGATGCCCGCGGTGGCTTCCGGCCGCAGCGTCAGGCTGTCGCCGCCGGAGTCCTTGAAGGTGTACATCTCCTTTTCGACGATGTCCGTGTATTCGCCGATCGAGCGCTGGAACAGCTCGGTGTGCTCGACCACCGGGACGCGCAGCTCCTGGTAACCGTAATCGTGCAGCAGGCCGTGCAACACCCGCTCGAGATGCTGCCAGGCGCCGATCTGTGCCGGCAGCACGTCGTTCATACCGCGGACGGCTTGCAGGGAGGCGTTCAACGCACGCCCGTCACGGCGCCGGCGGCGTTGAGCGTAAAGCGCACGCGCGCACCCGGCGCTGCCGGCGGCAGGCTCACGGCCGCGCCCTCGGCGCTCAACGCGACTGCGTCTACATTGCCCAGCACAAAGCGGAACGGCGGCGCACCGCTGAGCTCCTGGGTGGTGCCGGCATGACCGAAACCAAAGAACAGCCGCAGGCCGCGCGCGTCGTAGAGTTCAACCCAGCACTCGCCGTTGAAGCTCAATTGCAGATGGCGTCGCACCAGCAGCGCGGGCGGCGTTGCGGTGGCGGGCGGCGCAGCCGCCGCCGGAACCGGCGCCGGCACCGCGAGCGGAGCGCTGGCGACACTGCCCGGAACCATCTGCGTCCGTTCCTCGCTCACCAGTGTGTACGGCTGGGGCTTCGCCCGCATCGCCCACCAGACGACGGCGGTGATGGCCAGCAAAGCGGCGATGATCACGGCCGGCACCAGGCCGAACTTGCGCTCGCTGGCGGTCGGCGCAATCCGGTGCATGCCCGTCTTGGAAAGATCGGGCCGCAGCTCGGCGTCTGGACGCTGCGCATACAACGCTTCGATCTCGGTCGCCGACTCGCCCACCAGCGCCGCATAGCTGCGCAGGAACCCGCGCACAAAAACCGCGGCGCCGACTGCCCGGTGGTCGCCAGCTTCCAGAGCAACGATGATCCGCCGGTCGAGCCGCAGTTTTTCCGCGACCTGCTCGACTGACAACCCCGCGCGCGCGCGCGCGCCGGCCAGGCGGGCGCCGGCGCTATCGGGCTCGTTGGCTGGCGCGACCATAGGCTAATTCTTGCCGCCGATCAGCGCTGCGATCGAGTGCGCCTGTTCGCTGTCCGGGAATTCGGTCTGCAACCGCCAGGCCATCTGCGCCGCTTTGGCCGGATCCGGCAGCGCGCGCGCCGCACGCCACCCGAGCAGCAGCAATTCGGGGCTGGGCGGATTGGCTTTCAGGAAATCGGCGATGCCGCGATACCCTTCGGCCGCGCGGTCGTGATTGAGCCGCAGGTCTGCAATCTGCACCGCCGCTTCCGTGTAGTCGGATCGCACCTGCAGTGCGCGCATGAACAGCGGCTCGGCCTCGGCGTCGCGTTTCGCGCCGCGCAGGCACACGCCGGCATTGGTGAATGCCGCCCATGGCGTGCTGTAGAGACGGTTGCGTGCCGCTTCCTGGAAGCGGCCCACGCCTTCGTCTACCCGGCCGACGCCGCAGAGGAAAACCGCGTAATTGTTGAGTTGCTCCGGATCGCGGGGCGCCAGCGACAGCGCGGCCCGGTACTCTGCCTCCGCCCGCTTATCGTCCCCCAGGCGCTGGTAGAGCATCGCGAGCAGACCGTGCACGGCCGGATCGCGCGGCGCCTGCTTCACGGCCCTCTCCAGCTTGTCCTTGGCGATCGGCAGGTTCCCCTGCTGCAGGTAGGCCGAGCCGAGCTGCAGATTGGCGGCCGCGGCCGTAGCCGCGGAGTCCTCGCTGCCGGTAGTGGCGCAGCCGCACTGCCACGTCAGCAGCGCAAGCGGTGCCACAATACGCCAGCCGTTCATACCCGCACCCGCGCGCCGATCCGCGCCGTGGTCCGATCCTGCACGCGCCCGACCAGCTGGCCGCAAGCCGCGTCGATGTCCTCGCCGCGCGTGCGCCGCACGGTCGCCATCACTCCGCCCTTCAACAACTCGTCGCGGAAACGCCAGATGGCTGCATCGCTCGAGCGCCGGTACTGCGTGCCGGGAAAAGGATTGAATGGAATCATGTTGACCTTGGCGGGCCTGCCGGTGAGCAGCTGCGCCAGCGCGCGCGCCTGCGCCGGCGAATCATTGACGCCATCGAGCATCACGTATTCGAAGGTGACGCTGCGGCCATTCTGCTCGTCGAGGTAATGCCAACAGGCCACCAGCAGTTCCGCGATCGGATGCACGCGGTTGATCGGCACCAGCGTATCGCGCAGCGCGTCGTCGGCCGCATGCAGCGACACCGCCAGTGCGACGTTGCTCACTTGCGCGAGCTTGTAGATCTGTGGCACCAGGCCGGCGGTCGACAGCGTCACGCGGCGGCGCGACAAGTCGAAGCAACGGTCATCGAGCAGAATCTGGAGCGCGGGCACCACATTGCGGAAGTTCGCCAGCGGCTCGCCCATGCCCATGAACACCACGTTGGTGACCAGCCGCTCGCCGCCAGGCTCGAAGCCCAGCTCGCGATTGGCCAGCCACACCTGGCCGATGATTTCCGCCGTGGTCCGGTTGCGGTTGAAGCCCTGCTGCGCGGTCGAACAGAAAGTGCAGTCGAGCACGCAGCCGACCTGCGAGGAAATGCACAGCGTCCCGCGCTCGGTCTCCGGTATGAACACCATCTCGAAAGCCTGAGACGCATCCGCCCGCAGCAACCACTTGCGGGTGCCGTCGGCCGACTGGCGCGCCAGCACGATCTCCGGCAGCTTCACTTCCGCCTGCTGCACAAGCTGCGTGCGAAACTCCTTCGCCAGGTCGCTCATCGCCTCGAAGCTCGCGACGCCGCGCTTGTACAGCCAGTGCTGCAGCTGGCGCGCGCGGAACGGGCGCGAGCCTAAGCCTTGCACCCAGGACTCGAGTTCCGGCGGCGGCACACCGAGCAGATTGACGCGCGTGTCCAAGCTGATGCTCGCTCTAGACCCGGGGGCAGATTTCCGTGCCGCTGAAGAAGAAGCCGATTTCGCGTGCCGCGGTGTCGGCCGCGTCCGAGCCGTGCACGACGTTGGCTTCGATGCTCTGCGCCAGGTCGGCGCGGATCGAGCCGGGCGCGGCCTTTTTCGGATCCGTGGCACCCATGATGTCGCGGTGACGCGCGATGGCGTTGTCGCCCTCGAGCACTTGGGCGACGACCGGACCCGAGGTCATGTAGCGCACCAGGTCCTTGTAGAACGGACGCTCGCGGTGCACTTCGTAGAAGGCCTCGGCTTGCGCGGTCGACAGGTGCAGCATGCGGGCCGCAACGATGCGGAGGCCGGCGCGCTCAAAGCGGTGATAGACGTCGCCGATCAGATTGCGGGCAACGCCGTCGGGTTTGACGATGGACAGGGTGCGCTCGAGCGCCATCTGCAGTACTCCCAAGGATCAGGCTGAGGGAAAAGGGCGGGAAGTTTAGCCGCTCAGGGCCTCACCCAGCAATCGCAATTCCTGCGGAAGTCCCGGAAGCGAAAGGTTTTTTAGACTGTGAAGCTCTCGCCGCAGCCACATTCAGCCTTGACGTTGGGATTCGCGAACTGAAACGACTCGTTCAGCCCCTGGCGCACGAAGTCGACCTTCGTGCCGTCCAGCACCACAAAACTGGCGGGATCGACGAAGACCTTGACCCCCTGGTCCTCGAACACCAGGTCGTCAGGCCCGGCCGCGTCGGCATAGTCGATGACGTAGCTGTACCCGGAGCAGCCCGTGGTCTTGATGCCCAGCCGCAGGCCCAGTCCGCGGCCCCGGCTCGCCAGGTGGCTGCGGACACGGTCAGCTGCGGAGGTGGTCAGTGAAATACTCATTGGGGCGGTGTTCCTCGGTCGCTCATTCTACCCCACCCCGCCCGCCTGCCGCTGTGCGGCGTCTAACGCCGCGTGCAGGGCGTCCTCAACGACCAGGAGACGGGTCAGGCGATCGGCGGGTATGTCCAGCGTCCGGGCCCAGTCCAGGGGCCCGCCCAGGGCCGGGTCGCGCCAGGCGCGGCCCGGGAGCTGCGCCGCCAGCCATTCGCAGACCGCCAGGGTCTGGGGGCAGCCATAGGCCTGGTGACTGGCCCCGGCAATCAGGTCGCCGGCGATATTCAACATAAAACGCACCCAGGTCCCCTGCTCGCGGGTGCCGGACTCGCCGCTGACGGCGCCGGGCCCGGCGGCACCCTGCGCCAGGGCCTGGAGCCGCAGCACTTCGCGCCGTACCGCGGCGACTGCCAGATCGATGTCCTCGGTGCTGGTGCCATGCCCGAGGCTGAAACGCAGCGCGCTCTGGGCGGTTTCGCGGTCGCGCCCCAGCGCCCGCAGCACATAGGAGGGCTCGTCACTGTCCGAATTGCAAGCCGAACCGCTCGTCAACGCCAGCTCGGTGAGCCCGAAGAGCAGGCTCTCGCCTTCGATACCGTGGAAGGAAACATTGAGGACCCCCGGCAGGCAGTGCGCCGCGGGACTGTTGGCGAGCACCCCCGGCAGGGAGCCGATGCCCTCCCACAGGCGAGCGCGCAATCGGGCCAGCCGCGCCGATTCGGCCGCCATGTCCGCGGCCGCCAGCTCGCAGGCGTACCCGAAGCCCACGATCTGGTGTACCGGGAGCGTGCCAGAGCGCAGGCCGCGCTCATGTCCGCCACCGTAGATGAGCGGCTGCAGGCCCACACGACGTGCAGGTTGAACGTACAGGGCGCCTATGCCTTTGGGGCCGTACAGCTTGTGTGCCGTGAATGACAACAGGTCGATGCCCATCGCGGCAACATCGATCGGGAGCTTGCCCGCGCTCTGCGCCGCGTCGACGTGGAAGGCAGCACCGTGCGCACGGCACAGGGCGCCGAACGCGGCGATGTCCTGGATCGCACCGGTCTCGTTGTTGGCATGCATGAGCGACACCAGCACCGTTTCCGGCCGCAGCGCCTCGCGCAGCTGGTCCGGGCTTACCCGCCCATCGTCGGCGGGCGTGAGGAAGGTCACTGCAAAGCCCTCGCGTTCGAGCTGGCGGCAGGGATCAAGCACGGCCTTGTGCTCGGTGCGCGAGCTGATCACGTGCAGGCCCTGCGCCGCGCGTCCGCCGCGCGCGCCGCGCACCAGGCCGAGGATGGCGAGGTTGTCGGCTTCGGTGGCGCCGGAGGTGAAGATCACGTCGCTCGCGCGGGCGCCGATCAGCGCCGCCACCTGGCCCCGCGCGGCCTCGACCCGCGCGCGCGCCGCCCGGCCGTAGGCATGTGTGGAGGCCGGATTGCCGAACACGCCCTCGGCGCCCAGGCACTCCACCATGCGCGCGGCGACCCGCGGATCAACCGGCGTGGTCGCGGCGTAATCGAGGTACACCGGGCCCGGCCCGCTCATGAGCGCGGCACCGTCTCGCCAGCGCGCCGCCGGCGCTGCTGTACGGCGGTGAGCAAACCGCGCAGGATGTTCGCTTCGTTGGCGTCGAGCTCGGCGCGCTGCAGAAAACGGCGGATGCGATTCATGAGACTGGTCCCCTGCTGCGTGCGGTCGCGAAAATCAACTTCCTCGAGCACGGCCTCGAGATGCTCGTAGAGCCGCGCCAGGGCCGGCGGATCGGCGAGCGGTTGCTCGCGCAGCGGCGAGGGCACGCTGCTGCCACGCGCGCGCAGGATCTCGTAGGCAACCACCTGCACGGCCATCGCGAGGTTGAGAGATGCGTATTGGGCGCCGGTCGGAATGCGCAGCAGCGCATGCGCGGGCGCCAGGTCTTCGTTGCTGAGGCCACTGTGCTCGCCGCCAAACACGATGGCAACCGGCGTTGCGGCGCACTCCGCAACGGCACGCGCCGCCGCCACGCGTACATCGAGCACGCGGTAGTAGTGGTCCCGCTGCCGGGAAGTGCAGGCCAGCACCAGACCGCAGCCGGCGAGCGCCTCGCCCAGCGTGCCAAAGACGCGCGCGTTCGCCAGCACATCGTCCGCGCCGGAAGCGCGCGCCAGCGCCTCCGGATGCGGGAATTGCCGCGGCCGCACCAGGGCCAGGTCGGTGAGTTCCATGTTCTTCATGGCGCGCGCCGCGGCGCCAATATTGCCCGGATGCGAGGTGTCGACGAGGACCATGCGGATCGGCAGTTCACTCATAAGGCTGCTATTCTAGTTGACTATGCATCCACTGCTGAACATTGCCGTGCGCGCCGCCCGGCGCGCCGGCGAAGTGATCGCGCGCAGCATCCCACGGCTCGAGGGCATAGAAGTCCACGCCAAGGAGCGGCACGACTACGTGACCGAGGTGGACCGGGCCGCCGAGCTGGAAATCATCAATATCATCCGCCATCATTATCCCGACCACGCCGTCCTGGCCGAGGAAAGCGGCGCGAGCGGCAGCAGCGAAACCCGCTGGATCGTCGATCCGCTCGACGGCACCACCAATTTCCTGCACGGGTTTCCCGTCTACGCGGTCTCGATCGCCTGCGAGGTGCGCGGCCGGCTCGAGGTCGCGACGGTCTACGACGTGCTGCGCCAGGAACTGTTCACCGCGACCCGCGGCGTTGGCGCGCAGCTCGACAGCCGCCGCATCCGCGTCAGCAAGCGACGCGGGCTCGAGGGCGCGCTGCTCGCCACCGGGTTTCCATTCCGTGCCGATGACGATCTGGACACCTATCTCGAGATGCTGCGGGTGGTCATGCCGGAGGTTGCCGGCGTGCGCCGCGCCGGCTCGGCGGCACTCGATCTGGCCTATGTCGCCGCCGGACGTGTCGACGGCTTCTGGGAGCTCGGCCTCAAGCCCTGGGATACCGCGGCCGGCGCCCTGCTGGTCACCGAGGCGGGCGGGCATCTGAGTCGGGTCAACGGCGATCCCTACGAACACGGCGGCGATGTGTGCGCGGGCACGCCACGCATCCATGCCGCCCTGGTCGCGGCCTTCACGCCGCTCGTCACCGCACCGCCCGCTGGGTTAAAGTCCGCGGCAACGCTGCGGGCCCGCAGCAAGAGGGAAGCGTCCAAACAATGAAAACCTGCGGACGGCGCATCGACGTTCGCAGGTCATGTCAAGCACACGCCACGCAGCAAGTGAAAGCGCGAAATTACGGGGAGAACGCATGAATCTGTTCCGCACCAAACCGACCGATGTCAACGCCAACACAGGACTGAAACGCTGCCTTGGCGCATTTGACCTGA
>JAYUZI010000061.1:0-5129 GCA_043751915.1 Gammaproteobacteria bacterium
GCGCAACTGCGGCACGGCGCCTCAGGCCCGGAACTGCTGCGCGGCGCAGACGCCGGCAAGGATCAGTCCTATTTCCTGTGCGGCGTCGAGCGGGCGCAATTCGCGCAGGTGATGTTCCCGGTGGGCGCGCTGACCAAGCAGGAAGTGCGTGCGCAGGCACAGCGCGCCGGCCTGCCAGTATTCAACAAGGCGGACAGCACCGGCATCTGTTTCATCGGCGAGCGTCCGTTCACCGAATTCCTGGCGGGGTACCTCGACGAGACACCCGGGCCGATCGAGACCACCGACGGCCGCAGGCTCGGCACCCATCGTGGCCTGCCCTTCTATACGCTCGGCCAGCGCGGCGGACTCGAGATCGGTGGCGTGAGCGGCGGCAGCGGCGACCCGTGGTACGTCGCACGCAAGGACCCGGAGCGCAATGTACTGATCGTGGTCGCGGCGCGCGACCGGTCCGCAGTGGCCAGCAGCGGCTTGCATACCGGCGTGGTCAACTGGCTGGCCGATACGCCGCGCACGCCGTTCACGGCGGGCGTCAAGACCCGCTACCGCCAGAGCGATCAGCCAGCGCGCGTCACGCCACAGACCGAGGGCACGGTGCGGATCGATTTCGACACGCCGCAGTGGGCCGTGACGCCCGGCCAGACCGCCGCGATTTACGTGGCCGAGCGCTGTCTTGGGGGCGGTGTCATCGAAGAGACCCTATAATGTTTTGCGACGGCGGCGCGTGGCGCCGCGCGGTTCCCTGATGGAGGAAATATGACCGACAGCTTCAAGGCGCGCTCGACTCTCACGGTTTCTGGCCAGAGCTACCAGATCTTCAACCTCGCGGCCCTGGGCAGCGAGCGCATGGCGCGGCTCCCGTACGCGCTGAAGATCCTGCTCGAGAACCTGCTGCGCTTCGAGGACGGCGTCAACGTCACGCGCACCGACATTGAGGCGATCATCAACTGGGACCCGAAGGCGCAGCCTACGCACGAAATCTCCTTCACGCCCGCGCGCGTGATCATGCAGGATTTCACCGGCGTTCCCTGCGTCGTCGACCTGGCCGCGATGCGCGAGGCGATCACCCGCCTCGGCGGCGACGCCGACAAGGTCAACCCACTGGCGCCCGCCGAGCTGGTCATCGACCACTCCGTGCAGGTGGACGAATACGGCACGGCCCAGGCGCTGGCCAACAACAACCGCATCGAATTCGAACGCAACGGTGAGCGCTACTCGTTCCTGCGTTGGGGCCAGAGCGCGTTCCGCAATTTCAAAGTGGTGCCGCCGAATACCGGCATCGTGCACCAGGTGAACCTCGAGTTCCTCGGCCGCGTGGTCTTCGACAACGAAACGACTGCCACGCGCCAGGCCTATCCGGACACAGTCGTCGGGACCGATTCGCACACCACGATGATCAACGGACTCGGGGTGCTCGGCTGGGGCGTGGGCGGCATCGAGGCCGAAGCGGCCATGCTCGGGCAACCGGTCACCATGCTGATACCGCAAGTCATCGGCTTCCGGCTCGGTGGCAGCCTGAATCCAGGCGCCACCGCCACCGACCTGGTGCTCACGGTCACCGAAATGCTCCGCAAGCACGGCGTGGTCGACAAGTTCGTCGAGTTCTTTGGCGACGGGCTCGCCAACCTGCCGCTGGCCGACCGCGCGACACTCGGCAACATGTCGCCCGAGTTCGGCAGCACTTGCGCGATCTTCCCGATCGACGAGGAAACGATCCGCTACCTGAAGCTGTCGGGCCGGCCGCCCGCGCAGATCGCGCTGGTCGAGGCCTACGCTAAAACCACAGGTCTGTGGCGCGTCAACGGCGCCAAGGCCGCCGACTACACCGCGGTGCTCGAACTCAACCTCGGCACGGTCGAGCCCAGCCTCGCCGGCCCCAGCCGGCCTCAAGACCGCGTGCCGCTGCGGGTCGCCAAGAGCACCTACCAGGCGCACCACAAAAAGATGGCCGAGGAGCGCAGCAAGCAGCACGCGGGCGCGAGCGGCAAGGCGCTCGCCACGGTGGGCGGCAAGTCCTTCGAGGTGAGCGACGGTGCGGTGCTGATCGCGGCCATCACCAGTTGCACCAACACCTCGAACCCTTACGTGCTGATCGCCGCGGGGCTCCTGGCCCGCAACGCACGGCGCCTCGGCATCACCTCGAAGCCCTGGGTAAAGACCAGCCTGGCGCCCGGCTCGCGCGTGGTCACCGATTACCTGCGCAGCGCCGGGCTCTTCGATGAACTGGGCGGAATTGGCTTCAACCTCGTCGGCTACGGCTGCACCACCTGCATCGGCAATTCCGGCCCGCTCAAGCCGGAGATTTCCGCGGCGGTAAAGGCCGGCGACGTCATCGGTTGTTCCGTGCTGTCCGGCAACCGCAACTTTGACGGCCGCGTGCACCCGGAAGTGAAGATGAACTTCCTCGCCTCACCCCCGCTGGTGGTGGCCTATGCGCTCGCCGGTTCGCTCAACGTCGATCTCAACACCGAGCCACTGGGTATCAGTGACAGCGGCAAGCCGGTCTACCTGCGCGACGTCTGGCCCGCACCGCAGGAAATTGCCGACTGCGTGCACCAGAACATCACCTCCGAAATGTTCCGCCGCAGCTACGCGGGCGTGTTCGATGGCGACGAGCGTTGGCAGGCGATCAAGGTTCCGGCCGGCAAGGTCTACGCCTGGGACGGCAAATCCACCTACGTGAAGAACCCGCCCTACTTCGACGGCATGACGATGGCGCCCGCCGCGGTCGGCGAGATCCGCGGCGCGCGGGCGCTGGCGCTGCTCGGCGATTCCGTGACCACCGATCATATTTCTCCGGCGGGCAACATCGCCAAATCGAGCCCGGCGGCGCAGTACCTGATGGCGCAGGGCGTGCAGCAAGCCGATTTCAACCAGTACGGCGCGCGGCGCGTCAACCACGAGGTGATGATGCGCGGCACCTTCGCCAACATCCGGCTGCGCAATCTCCTGCTGCCCGGCACCGAGGGCGGCATCACCGTGCATGTGCCCAGTGGCGAGCAGCTGAGCATCTTCGACGCGGCCATGCGCTACAAGACCGAACAAACCCCGCTGATTATCCTTGCCGGCAAGGAATACGGCACCGGCTCGTCGCGCGACTGGGCCGCCAAGGGCACGATGCTGCTGGGCGTGCGCGCCGTGATCGCCGAGAGCTTCGAGCGCATCCACCGCTCCAACCTCATCGGCATGGGCGTGCTGCCGCTGCAGTTCAGCGACGGCCAGAACGCGCAATCGTTGGGATTGACCGGCAAGGAGAGCTTCGAGATCCAGGGGCTCGAGCAGGGCAACGCGCGGACGGTGACTGTGGTTGCGACGCCCGCGTCCGGTGCACCGCTGCGTTTCCAGGTACGCGTGCGCATCGACACGCCGAAGGAGCGCGAATACTTCCAGCACGGCGGCATCCTGCACTACGTGCTGCGCCAGCTCGCGGTGGCCGGCAAGGCCGCCTGAAAAGGAGGGCGTGCCGGTGGCCGAAAGCACGCTCGCCATTTTCGACCTCGACGGCACGATCACGCGCCACGACACGTTGTGGCCCTTTATCAGCGGGTTTGTGCTGCGGCACCCGCGGCGCTGGTGGCGGTTGCCGCTGTGCCTGCTGCCCCTCGCCCGCTACGCCCTGGTCGAGCGCGACCGCGGCGCGCTCAAGGGAGCGCTCATCAGCCTCACGCTAGGCGGCCTGCAGCGTGCCCCGCTGGAGCAGTGGGCCCGCCTCTTTACGCAGCGCCTGCTGGCCACCGGCCTGTACGCCGAGGCGCAGACCTGCATTGACGCGCACCGGCGCGCGCAGGCGCACCTGGTACTGCTGTCGGCGAGCCCGGATCTGTACGTGCCGATGATCGCCACCGCACTCGGCTTCGACGAATGTGTCTGCACCGAAGTGCGCTGGCGTGCCGACGGCACGCTCGATGGCGCGCTCGCTACGGCCAATCGCCGCGGCGCCGAGAAAACCCGCTGTGTCAGGGCACTGCTCGCCGAACACCAACCGCTCCTCAGTCACGCCTACGGCAACAGCACCGCGGATCTCGATCATCTCCAGTTGGTGAGCGCCGGCTGCTACGTCAATGGCCCGGCCCGGAAGGTGGCCGACCTGCCGTCCGTTCGCGCAGTGCGCTGGTCGACTCGCGCCCCTGCGTGTGCGGCCGGGGCGGCCGCGTCGCTGTAACCTTTGCCTCCGGCAAGCGATATAGTGATGTCCACCCGCGATCCCCACGGTGTCAACAGGCGCCAACCATGTCCAGCTTGAAACTGCCCGGCATTCGTCCCTCCGAGATCACCGCGGAGCGATTTTTCCACATGCGCCGTGAGGTGCTGGCGGGCGCGTTGGGACTGGCCGCCGTGACCGCGCTGCCGGGCACGAGCCGTGCCGGGACCGCGGCGCCCGGCGGCGCGGCCCTGAAGTACACGCGCAATGCGCGCTATGCCATTGCCGACAAGCCCAACAGCTACGAAGAGATCACCGGCTACAACAATTTTTACGAATTCGGTACCGACAAGTCGGATCCGGCCGCCAATGCGGGTTCACTGCGCACGCGACCGTGGAGCGTCACCATCGCCGGCGCAGCGGGCGTCACCGGCACTTTCACCATCGAGGACATCCTCAAGCCCCATCCGCTGGAGGAACGCATCTACCGGCATCGCTGCGTGGAAGCCTGGTCGATGGTCATCCCCTGGGTGGGCTTCCCGCTGGCCGACCTGCTGCAGCGCTTCCAGCCCACCTCGCGTGCGAAGTTCGTCGAGTTCACCACACTGCTCGATCCGAAGCAGATGCCGGGCCAGCGGCGCGCCGTGCTCGAGTGGCCCTATGTCGAGGCGCTCCGCATCGATGAGGCGATGAATCCGCTGGCCTTCATGGTGACCGGCGTCTACGGCCGGGAGCTGCCGAACCAGAACGGCGCACCGCTGCGCGTCCACCTGCCGTGGAAATATGGCTTCAAGAGCGCCAAGTCGATCGTCAAGATCCGCTTCAGCGAACGGCAGCCCGCCAATACCTGGGCTGTTTCGGCGCCGGGGGAATACGGCTTCTATGCCAACGTGAACCCCGGCGTCGATCATCCGCGCTGGAGCCAGGCGACCGAGCGACGCATTGGCGGCAGTTTCTTTGCCGCGCGGCAACCCACGCTGATGTTCAA
>JAYUZI010000062.1:0-3490 GCA_043751915.1 Gammaproteobacteria bacterium
CCAAACCCCAGCACGAACGTCAACAGGTAAAAGCAGCCGATCAGGCCCGTCGCCCAGAACACCGATTGCCGTGCGGCGCGTGCGTCCGGCACCGTATAGAAGCGCATGAGAATATGCGGCAGGCCCGCGGTGCCGAACATCAGCGCCAGCCCGAGCGACACGGCTTCCCAGGGTGAGCTGATGAGTTTGCCAGGCGCCAGGACGCCGGCGCCATAGCGCTCGGCAGCGGTGGCGAACAGGCGCAATGGGTTGAACCCGAACTGCGCGAGCACCAGAAATGCCAGCAGCGCCGCGCCGCCGAGCAGGAGCGCGGACTTGACGATCTGCACCCAGGTCGTGGCGATCATGCCGCCGAACAGCACATAACAGAGCATCACAGCACCGACGATAACGATGGCGGTCTCATAGGACAGACCAAACATCAGCTTGATCAGGTTGCCGGCGCCGACCATTTGCGCGATCAGGTACAGTGAGACGACCGCGAGCGACCCCAGGGCCGCGGCAATCCGCACCGGTTTCTGCTGCAAACGAAAACTCACCACATCGCTGAAGGTGTAGCGACCCAGATTCCGCAACGGCTCGGCGATCAGGAACAGCACCACGGGCCACCCCACCAGCCATCCGGTGGAGTAGATCAACCCATCGAACCCCGAAGTCGCCACCAGGCCCGCGATGCCCAGGAAACTCGCGGCGCTCATGTAGTCGCCGGCGAGCGCAAAGCCGTTCTGGCGGCCGCTGATGCGGCGGCCCGCGGCGAAGTACTCTTCGGTCGTGCGCGTGTGGCGCGCCGCCCACCAGGTGATGCCCAGCGTCAGCGACACGAAGGCCAGAAAGAAACCGATGGCCGTGGCGTTGGGCGCCCCGAGTGTCGCGCCAGCCGTCACGGCGGACTCCGCTCGGCGCGCAGCTCGCTCACGCGGCGGTCGAGATGAGTGTTGGCCCAGCGCACGTAGATCCAGGTGACGATCCATGCGACGAAGATCACCAGTGCGCCCAGCAGGATGCCGACGCTCAACCCCGGCGCCAGGATCGTGCCCACGAGCGGCTTGTCGAAGGCGATCAGCAGCACGAACCCGAAGTACACCGCGGTCATGACCGCACTCAGTGCCGTGGCGATCCGCCAGCGCTGGCGCGAGAGGAGGCTGAGGGTCATGCGCCGAGCTGCTACTTCATGGTCGGCATCATGAAATCGGCGCCACCCGAACTGGGCGCGGGCCACCGGCTGGTGATGGTCTTCTGCCGCGTGTAAAAACGCACACCCTCGGGGCCGTGCACGTGATGATCGCCAAACAGCGAGGCCTTCCAGCCGCCAAAGCTGTGAAATGCCATCGGCACGGGGATCGGCACGTTGACGCCGACCATGCCGACCTGGATCGAGTGGGAAAACTGGCGTGCGCTGCGGCCATCGCGCGTGAAGATCGCGCAGCCGTTGCCAAACTCATGGCGGTTCAGCAGGTCGATCGCGGCGGGCAGATCCGCGACACGCACCATCGACAGGACCGGTCCGAAAATCTCCTCGCGATAGATCTTCATGGCGGGCGTGAGGTGATCGAAGAGACTCCCGCCCAGGAAAAAACCCTGCTCGTGACCGGCCAGCGAGTAGCCACGGCCGTCGACCAGCAGCTGCGCGCCTTCAGCGACGCCACTGTTAATATAGCCAACCACGCGCGCGCGGTGCGCGGCGGTCACCAGCGGACCCATGTCCGCCTTTTCGTCCATGGAATGCGAAATGCGCAGGGCCCGGACCTGCGGCGCCAGGCGCTCGGCCAGGGCATCGGCCGTGCGCTCGCCCACCGCCACCACCACCGAGATCGCCATGCAACGCTCGCCCGCCGAACCGTAGGCCGCGCCCATCAGGGCATCGGCGGTCTGCTCAATGTCAGCGTCGGGCATCACGACCGCGTGATTCTTCGCGCCGCCCAGCGCCTGGGCGCGCTTGCCGCGTTCGCAGGCGCGCGCGTAGATGTAGCGCGCCACCGGCGTGGAACCGACAAAACTGATCGCGCGCACCAGCTCGTGATCGAGCAGCGCGTCGACCGCCGCCTTGTCGCCGTGCACGACGTTGAACACGCCGTCGGGCAGCCCGGCTTCCTTCAGCAGTTCGGCCAGCAGGAGCGAAGTCGAGGGGTCACGCTCCGAGGGCTTGAGCACGAAGCAGTTGCCGCAGGCGATCGCCACGGGGAACATCCATAGCGGCACCATGGCGGGAAAATTGAAGGGCGTGACGCCGGCGACCACGCCGAGCGGCTGGCGCAGCGTGTAGCTGTCGACTTCCTTGCCCACGTTTTCCGAATGTTCGCCCTTGAGCAGTTGCGGTATGCCGGTGGCGAATTCGACCACCTCCATGCCGCGGGTCAATTCGCCGCGCGCGTCGGCGATGACCTTGCCGTGCTCGCTGGCGATCTGGGCTGCGATGCGCTCGGTGTTATCGAGCAGGAGCTGGCGGAACCTGAACATCACCCGCGCGCGCTGCAGCGGCGACACCTGCGACCAGGAGGCAAAAGCTTCCTGCGCGGCGCGCACCGCCTGATCGACTTCCGCTTCGTTCGCCAGGGCCACCCGGCCGCCGACCTGGCCACTGCTCGGGTGGAACACTTCGGCAAAACGGCCGGAGCGGCCCGGCACGCGCCGGCCGCCGATCCAGTGGGAGATTTCCGGGCTGACTGCGGTGGCGGGGAGTGCGTGCATGGTTGCGCGATCATACGCAACCGGGAACACTTCCGGCTAGTTCGCCACCCCTTTCAGCACTTCGGTGGTCACGCTGTAATCGGCTATCGACACCTGGTGCGGCACGCAGGAGGTGCGGTATTCGGTGTGGCGCAGTGCAAAGCCCTTCTGCAGCAGTTCACGCATCTGCTCGACGAGCTCGCATTCGCCCGCGCCCATGTAATTCGGCCGGTTTGGGGCGATCTGGACTTTTGCCCAGCCGGCCTTGACGGCATCCACCGCGGCCGGCGCCGTTGCCGGGGCGAGCGAGCTGAACTCGGCCGTGACCCAGGCGAACCTGCTGGGCCGGTTCTGGCCGTCGCTGCAACCGGTGGCGCGGACCTTGAGGTCCTTGCGCGCGCCGAAGGTCAGCAGGATGTCACGCACCTTACCCTCGATGCCATCGCAGGTGTAGAGCGTCGTAAACCCGCTGTAGTCGAATTTCAGCTTCTGCGCATGCCACTGCGCCGGCATGCCCGCCGGGTCGGCGGATGCGGCTGCGGTGGCCAGCGATGAGATGGATGGCAGCGCCGCACAGGCGAAAAATGCCAGGAACGCGCGGCCCGGATATTTCAGTGACATGATTTGGTCTCCTCAGGTTGCCGGCAGTACAACGGGTAGACCCGCCGCGGGGCTTTTGGTTCGCCCCTCAGGCCCCAGGCGGCTTCGCCGGGCCCACGGCATGCCCGCCAAAGGCATGGCGGAGCCGGGCCAGGAACCGGGCGCCGTAGTCCCCGTGCCCCTGGCTCGCAAACCGCACATTCAGCGCCGCCGAAGTGACCGG
>JAYUZI010000063.1:0-5042 GCA_043751915.1 Gammaproteobacteria bacterium
GCGACTTCCGCGCGCAGCAGCAGTGCGCTGGTGGGCAGCGCGGCGACGATGGCTGCAGCGAGCTCGCGCGGCTTGCAGCCGGCGCTCCTGGCGAGGCGCATGGCGATGTTGCTGGCGTAGTCGCCGTGCTGGGCGTCGCGGGCGCGTTCCACCACGATCGCGGCTCGCTCGACCGGGGTGTGCAGCAGCGTCCCTTGCAGGCTGGCCAGCGCCTGCGCCAGCAGTTCTTCAAGCTCGATTTTCATTGGGCGCGCAGTTTAAGGATATCGCTCATTGAATATCCAGAGGATCGACGTCGAGCGCCCAGCGCACGCGGCGCGCGTCCGGGAGCTGTTCGACGGCCGGGAGCCAGTGATCAAGGAAGTGGTGCAGTTCGCCGCGCCCGGCATGCTCGACGAGCAGCTGGGCGTGGTAGCGTCCGGCGCGCCGCGCCATGCTGGCGGGCACCGGCCCGAGCAGGCGTGCAGCGGGTGCGGGGCCCGCGCAGTCGCGCGCGTGGCGCAGAAAATCCAGGGCGGCGGTCGCGGTGCGGCCCGAGGCGCGGAGCAGCGCCAGGCGGCTGAAAGGCGGCCAGCGCGCGGCACAGCGCTCCGCCAGCGCGTCCGCGGCGAAACCCTCGTAGCCGCTGTGAATCAGGCCCTGCAGGAGCGGGTGATCCGGGTATTCGGTCTGGATCAGCACTTCGCCGGCGCGCGTGCCGCGGCCGGCGCGGCCTGCCACCTGTACGATGGTCTGCGCCAGGCGTTCGGCGGCGCGGAAATCGGCGCTAAACAGGCCCTGGTCGGCGTTGATCACGGCGACCAGCGACACGCCCGGGAAATGATGACCCTTGGTGACCATCTGCGTGCCGACGAGAATCTTTGCGGAACCGTCGAGCAAGGCGTTCATAACGGCCTCGACATCGGCCGCGTCGTGCACCGTGTCGCGATCGAGCCGCACCAGTGGCGCGTGCGGGAACATCGCGGTGAGTGTTTCGGCGATCCGCTCGGTCCCCTGGCCCACCGGCCGTACCGCGAAGCCGCAGCGGCCACAGCGCGTGGGGAGAGGTTGCGCGGCGCCACAGATATGACAGCGCAGCTGCGCGGCGCCGCGGTGCACCGTGAGCCGCGCGTCGCATTCCGTGCAGGGCGCGATCCAGCCGCAGCTCGTGCACAAGAGCGTGGGCGCGTAGCCGCGCCGGTTCAGGTACACGAGCACCTGGCCCGCACTCGCCAGGTGCCGCTCGATGGCCTGGGTCACCGGACCGGCGAGGCCGGCGTGCACGGCGTGGGCGCGCAGGTCGATGAGTGTGACGCGCGGCGCCGCCGCCTGGTCGGCGCGCCGCGGCAGCGGCAGCTGCTGGTAGCGGCCGAGCTGCACGTTGTGGAGCGACTCGAGCGCCGGGGTCGCGGAACCCAGCACGATGGGCACGCCGGTGCGCTGCGCCCGGCGCACCGCCAGATCGCGCGCCGAATAGCGGCAACCACCTTCCTGCTGCTTGTACGAAGTGTCGTGCTCTTCATCGACGACGACCAGGCCGAGCCGCTGGAGCGGCGCGAATACCGCCGAACGCGTGCCGATCACCACGCGCACCACCCCCGCGCGTGCCGCCCGCCACGCAGTCAGCCGCTCGCGGTCGCTTAGGGCCGAGTGCAGTACCGCGATGGGCACCCCGAGGCGCGAGCGGAATCGCTCGAGGAGCTGGGGCGTCAGGCCGATTTCCGGCACCAGCACCAGCGCGCCCGCACCCCGTTCGAGCGCGCGCATCACCAGCCGCAGGTAGACCTCGGTCTTGCCGCTGCCGGTCGCGCCCTGCAGCAGGAAGGTGCCGTACTGGCCAGTGCAGGCATCGATCGCCTCCACCGCACGGGTCTGCGCTGCGCTCAGTTCCGGTGCCGCGGCGGAGGCCGCACTGTGCATGCCGACTGCATGGCCGGCGGTTGCGGAATGTTCCTCGCGCAGCCCAAGCTGCAAAAAGCCGCGTGCGCCGAGGGCATGTGCCGCCGGGCGCCACCCAGGCCGGGTTTCGTCGAGCTCTCGGGCGCTGAGCCCGGCCGCTTGCGCCACCAGGAGGGCGAGCAGCTCGCGCTGCCGCGGCGCGCGCTGCGGCTCGCCGGTGGCGAAGGCCGCGTTGCCCGCGGCAGTGAGCTGCAGCCATTGTTCCTGCGCCGTGGCCGGCTGGCCCTCCCGGAGCGCCGCCGGGAGCGCGGCCGCGAAGACTTCGCCTGGCGGGTGGTGGTAATAGCTGGCCGTCCATTGCAACAGTTCGAGCAGCGTGTCATCGAACACGGGCTCGGCGTCGAGCAGCGCCGATACCGCCCGCAGACGCCCTGTTGCGAGCTGGGATTGCGCGGCATGGCCGATGACGACGCCAATGGCGCTCCTGGCGCCCATGGGTACGCATACGCGGGCTCCGGCGGGCAAGTCCCTCGCCTGCATGCCCGGCGGCGGGAGGTAGTCGAGGAGCGCGCGCAGCGGGCAGTCGACGGCGACTTTCAGTATCCCCGCCGGGCTGGATTGGCCCGCATTCATAGCCATGCGCCATGTGGATAAGTCTGTGGACGGTTTGCATCCACGAGCCGCGGCAAGCTGGCTTCGGGAAGGTCGACGGCGCGGCCCGGGTGCGCTTTGTAGTCTAAATTAGCATTAATAATCATAGGGTTAAAATCTACCCGGCCCTGCCATCAAGCCGCCGGCCCCGTCCTTGCGAAGCGACCTGCAAGGAGGTGCGTAAGTGGATGATTCTGGCGCAAACTCCGGCCATGCCGGGCCTCCTTGTCAACCTCGCGAGCCCTCGGCCGTTGGGCTCATTTGCCATGACCACGTTTGCTACATTGCTGGCCGACACCGCGAGCCTCCTCCCGCGGAGGGACACTGATTTGCAGGAATCGACCCAGCAGGAAACCCGCACCCTGGAGAGCTTCCTGGCGGGCGTCGAGCGCAAGGCCTTCAGGATCGCACAGATCGCTTTGCGCCACGAAGACGATGCGCACGACGCGGTGCAGGAGGCGATGCTGCGCCTGGTGCGCAACTACGCCCGCCGCCCGCCGCCGGAATGGCCGCCGCTTTTCTACCGCATCCTCGAAAACTGCGTGCGCGATGCGCAGCGTCGCCGCAGCGTGCGTGCTCGGGTCATGTCCTGGCTGCCCTGGGCCGGTAACGCCGATGACGACGACGGCGTGGATCCGCTGGAACAAGCGCCCGATCCGGCACCGATCCCATCGGCCCAGGCGCAGACGGACGAGACGCTGCAGGCGCTCGAAGCCGCGCTGGCCGCGCTCCCGGCACGCCAGCGGCAGGCGTTCCTGCTGCGCAATTTCGAGGGCCTGAACGTTGAGGCGACAGCGCAGGCGATGGGCTGTACGGCGGGCAGCGTCAAGACGCACTATTTCCGGGCGCTGCAAGCGCTGCGCGCCGGATTGGGGGAGTACTGGGCATGAACGAAGAGCTCGATCCGGACGACGCGGAATTTGCCCGGCGCACGCGCGCGTTGCTCGAAGCAAGCGCCGAATCGCTCCCGGCGCGCACGCGCTCGCGCCTGACCCAGGCGCGTTACGCCGCGCTTGAGCGACAGGCTGGCTGGCGCCGCGCGCAGGCTGGCGCGGCGTGGGCCTACTGGCAGCGCTGGCTGCCTGCCGGCACAGTGGCGGGCGCGGTGTTGGCCGTGCTGCTGCTGCTGGGCAGCCCGTCGGCGCCGGAGCTGCAGCAGGCCAGCGTCGCTACCGGCGATGACCTGGAACTGCTGGCCGATCGCGATGCGTTGGCGCTGGCACAGGACCAGAGCGCCCCTGACGCCGACGACGACTATGCGTTCTACGCCTGGGCGGCGGACGCTGCGCAAGACGACAGCAACGGCCAGGTGGGTTCATGAAGCCCGGGTGGTACGCGTGCAGTCTGCTGTGTGGCGGCGTGATGCTCGCCGTGCCGTTGCGCGCGGGTGAAAGCGCGGCCGACGCCGAATTCCTGGAATATCTCGGGTCGGTGGATTCGGACGAAGCGGGCTGGCACGACTATCTCGCTTCGAGCGACGTCGACAAACTGATGAAACCTGCGGCGGCAGCGCCGGGCGCTGCACCGCCTCCGCATCCGCAACCGGCGGCGCCCGCCAGCACGCCGCCCGTGTTGAACGTGCCTCGCAAGGTGAAGCAATCATGAAGCGTCAACAGGTGTGGTTACTGTGTGCACTGCTGGGCGTGTCGGCGCCGATGTCCGTCGCCTGGGCTGACGCCGCGGCCAATTCCGCGGCGCCTGCATTGGCCGCCGGGCTGCCCTCGCCAGCAGCGCCGCCCGCGCCGCTCGAGTGGAAGTCGCTCCCGAGCGAACAGCAACAGCTCCTGCACAGTCATGCCCGCGACTGGGATTCCCTGCCGCCAGGCCGCCAGCGCGCACTTTCGCGGGGCGCGCAACGTTGGCTGGATATGGACCCGCAAGCGCGCGAGCAGGCCCGCGGACGGTTTCAGACCTGGCGGACACTGCCGGAAGAGCGCCGTGAGCTGATCAGGCGCCGCTGGGAGCGGTTCCAGCAGCTCGATCCGGACTCACAGGCGCTGGTGCGCGAAAATTTCCGCGCCTTCGCGCGGCTTCCGCCCTGGAAGCGCCGGCTCCTGCGCCAGCGCTGGCTCGACGCCACGCCGCAGGAACGCGCCCGCATGCGCGAGCGGCTCGAGGATCGGCGGGAACACCACCGTGAGCTGCGGCGCGAGTCGCGGCGCCCGTAGCCTGCGGCTGCGGCCCGGCATGGAAGCCCGGGCCGCCTTTCTGCCTCAGGCGCCGGGGCGGTGCGCTTCCTTCTGGTCCCGTGTTTCCTGCTGATAATAGGCAGACAACAGGTCGTTGTGCAGATGCACGATCGTACTGTTGATCGCCTCGACGACACAGCGCTGCGGCGCGGCCCTGGGCAGGTAGGACCCGGTGACCATTTTCGGGCCGCAGACTGCTGCCGCTGCGGCCGCAGAGTTGACCAGCGAGGCCTGCACGACACTCGCCCCAATGGCGAGCACTCCCATGCCCATGAGTCGCGCAAATGCATTGCCTTTCATGAATTGCTCCTGGGTTTGTTTGCT
>JAYUZI010000064.1:0-8923 GCA_043751915.1 Gammaproteobacteria bacterium
CAGGAAACCGTCGAAGCGGCCCTCAGCCACGTTGCCGATAGCCCCATTGAGCTGACCTGCGCCGGGCGCACGGACGCGGGCGTCCATGCCCGCGCCCAGGTCGCGCATTTCGATTCCCAGGCCGAGCGGCTCCCCCGCGCCTGGTTGTTCGGCGCCAATAGCGCGCTGCCCGCAGCGGTCAACCTGCGCTGGGTGCTCCCGGTTCCTGGCCACTTTCACGCGCGTTTCGGCGCGCTGCGCCGCTGCTACCGCTACCTGCTGCTCAACCAGCCGAGCCGCTCCTCGCTGGCGGCGGGACGCGCCCTGGTGGTGTACCGGCCGCTGGACACGGCCGCGATGCAGGCCGCGGCGGACGACCTGGTCGGCGAACATGATTTCAGCGGTTTTCGCGCCGCCGAATGCCAGGCACGCTCGCCCCTGCGCCGGATCGAGACGCTCAGCGTCCGCCGCCGCGACGCCTGGATCTGCATCGAGGTGACCGCCAACGCCTTCCTGCACCACATGGTGCGCAACATCGTCGGCACGCTGCTGGCGGTGGGCCTGGGCGACGCGCCCACCAGCCGGGCGCGCGAGCAGCTGGAATCCCGGCAACGGCGCACCGGCGAGGCCACGGTCGCCGCTCACGGCCTGTACCTCTGGCAGGTGGATTACCCGCCGGAGTTCGGGGTGCCGCGCGATTCCGCTATCATCGACCCCCTCGAAGCCGCCGGGGTTTGAACCGTCTTGTCCTGGTTTGAAAAAATCGTCCCTTCGCGGATCAAGACCGAACGGCGCTCGCGCTCGGTGCCGGAGGGCTTGTGGATCAAGTGCCCGGCTTGTGACGGCGTGCTCTATCGCGCCGAGCTTGAGCGCAACCTCAACGTCTGCCCCAAGTGCGCTCACCACATGCGCATCGGCGCACGCGCGCGACTCCAGGCCTTCCTGGATCCCGAGGGCCAGCAGGAAATCGGCGCGCGGGTGCAGCCTGAAGATCCACTGAAATTCAAGGACAGCAAGCGCTACAAGGACCGCCTGGCGCAAGCGCAGAAGGCGACCGGCGAGCGCGACGCGCTGATTGCCCTCGCCGGCGCGCTCCACGGCGAGCCGGTGGTGGCCTGCGCCTTCGAATTTCAATTCCTCGGCGGCTCGATGGGCTCGGTGGTGGGCGAGCGTTTCAAGCGCGCCGTCGATCGCTGTGTTGCCGAGCGCTGTGGCCTGGTGTGTTTCTCGGCGACCGGCGGCGCGCGCATGCAGGAGGCGCTCATTTCACTGATGCAGATGGCCAAGACCAGTGCCGCGCTGGCGCGGCTGTCGCGCTCCGGCCTGCCGTTCATCTCGGTGATGACCGACCCGACCACCGGCGGCGTATCGGCGAGCCTGGCAATGCTCGGCGACCTCAACGTCGCGGAACCGCGCGCCCTGATCGGTTTTGCGGGTCCGCGCGTGATCCAGCAGACCGTGCGCGAAACCCTCCCCGAAGGCTTCCAGCGCAGCGAATTCCTGCTCGAGCACGGCGCCCTCGACCTGATCGTCGATCGCCGCGACATGCGCGACCGGCTGGCAGCGCTCCTGCGCCTGCTGCAGCAGCGGCCGGCGCTCGCCACGGCCTAGATCCGCGCACCCTCATGCCTGCCGGGCGCACGCTGGCCGAATGGCTGGCCTACCAACAGGATCTCCACCCCAAGGCCATCGACCTCGGCCTCGAGCGCGTGCGTGCGGTCGCGGACCGGCTCGCACTCCTGCCGCCGCACGGCCGCAGCGCCATCGTGGGCGGCACCAATGGCAAGGGTTCGACCGCCTCGCTCCTGGCGGCGTTGGCCCAGGCGCACGGCACACGGGTCGGCTTGTTCACCTCGCCCCACCTGCTGCGCTACCAGGAGCGTATTCGCGTCAATGGCGAACAGGCGAGTGACGCTGCGTTGTGTGCAGCCTTCGAACAGGTCGAAGCCGCGCGCGGCAGCGAAACCCTGACCTATTTCGAGTTCAATACGCTGGCCGCAATGCTGGTGTTTCGCGCCGCCGCCGTCGACCTGACGGTGCTGGAAGTCGGTCTCGGCGGGCGACTCGACGCGACCAATCTGCTCGACGCCGACGTCGCCGTGTTGTGTTCGGTGGCCATGGATCATCGCGAGTGGCTGGGCGACACGCTGGAATTGATCGGCACCGAGAAGGCAGGCATCTTCCGGCGTGGCCAGCCAGTGATCCTCGGCAACGAGCGGATGCCCGCGACCGTGACGGGAGCCGTGAGCGCGCTGGGCTGTGCCGCGCTCGTGGCCGGCGTGGATTTCCACTGGCAGGTGCACACGGATGGCAGCTGGGATCTGCGCGGCGCGGGCCTGGATTTCGAGCGACTCCCCCCGCCGGCCTTGCGCGGCGCCATCCAGTACCGCAATGCGGCCGTCGCCGTGGCGGCGCTGCGGATCGTGCTGGCGCCACGCTTGCCCGGATACGCTGCCATAGCCGCTGGCCTCGGCGCCGCGAGCCTGGCCGGCCGGCTGCAGTTCGTGCCGGGCGCGGTCGAGTGGGTGTTCGATGTCGCGCACAACGAAGCGGCGGCGACGGTGCTGGCCGCGGAGCTGCGCGCGCGCCCGGTGCGCGGCCGTACCTACGCGGTCTTCGGTGCGCTGGGCGACAAGGACGTGGCCGCGGTCGCCGCCCAGCTCGATGCCCTGGTCGATCACTGGTTGCTGTGCACGCTGCCCGGGCCCCGCGCGCTCAGCGGCGAAGAATTGCGCCGCCGCCTGACCGCCGTGCGCGGCAGCAGCGAACTCGCCGGTGAGGTCAAGACAGCGACGCAGCGCGCGGCCGCGCTGGCGCAGCCGGGCGATCGTGTCCTGGTCTGCGGTTCGTTCCACACCGTGGGGCCGGCCTTGCAGGCGCGTCAGTTATACTGAACGCTGCACTGCGCTGAGGGCACGGCAACTTGCAGGATCATCTCAAAGAAAGGCTTACCGGCGCGGCGATCCTGGTGGTGGTCGTCGTGTTGCTGGTGCCCGAGATGTTTCGCGGCCGTCCGGCTGTGAGCGTCGGGCACAGCACTGACACGCCCGATGGCCTGCCGTTGCGCACCTACACCATCGATCTGCGCGACACGCCAGCGGCGCAGCCGCCTGCGGTGACCGCGCCGCCGCCCGTGACGGTGGCCGAGGGGGCGAGCCGGGAAGCGCAGGCGCCCGCGGTTGCGCCGCCATCAGCATCAGTGCCGACGCCGGCCGCGCACACCACCGGAGCGAAAGCAGGCTGGACGGTGCAGGTGGGCTCATTCACGCGGCGTGATTTTGCAGAGCGCATGGTGAAGCAGGTGCGGGCCAAGGGTTTCGCCGTCGAGGCAGCCGGACCCGATGATCGCGGGCTCTACCGGGTGCGCAGTGCCCCCAACCCGGAGCGCGCCGCGGCGCTGGCTTTGCAGCAGAAAATGCAGGCCCGGGGCCTCAAACCGATCATCAACGCCATGCCGTGAGACCTGTGCAGGGCCGCAGCACGCACAGTGCTGGTAGTATTCCACGGGGCGCAGGGTTGACATTATCCGGGAAAGGCCACTTATGAATTGGACAGATTACGCGCTCATCGCACTGCTGGCGGTCTCGTGCATCGTGGGACTGGTACGGGGCCTGTTGCGCGAAGTCATCTCGCTGGTCTCGTGGCTTGCAGCGGTGTGGCTGGCCTGGACTTTTGGCAGCACGCTCGAGCCGCATCTGGGCGGCGCGCTGCAGGACGCGGCGGTGCGGCCCTGGGCGGCGCGCGCCATCATTTTCGTCGCTGTGCTGCTGGTCGGCGCTGGCGTCGGCACCATCGTCACGCATTTCGTGCGCTTGTCGATATTCAGCAGCCTTGACCGGCTCCTGGGCCTGGTGTTCGGCCTACTGCGTGGTGCCGTGGTGCTGGGCGTGCTGGCGATTGGCTGCCACGCGCTGCGGCTGCACGAGGAGCCCTGGTATCGCGACTCGACGCTGACGCCGTACGCCGAGCAGGCCGGTAATGTGCTGCGCGGCCTGGTCGGAGAGCGTAAGATTCGCGCCTCGCCGATGACGGCCTGATCAGCAGCAACTGCGGAGGTACGCGCATCCATGTGTGGCATCGTCGGCATCGTTGGCACCGGTCCGGTGAACCAGCGTATCTATGATGCACTCACGGTGCTGCAGCACCGTGGCCAGGATTCCGCGGGCATCATGACGGCTGATGCCGGCGAGCTGTGCGTGCGCAAGGGCGCCGGCCTGGTGCGCGACGTCTTTCAGCAGCACCACATGCTCGAGCTGCGCGGCAACGCCGGCATCGGCCACGTGCGCTACCCGACGGCCGGCTGTGACAGTGCCGCCGAAGCCCAGCCCTTCTACGTGAACGCGCCCTACGGCATCTGCCTGGCGCACAACGGCAACCTCACCAACGCCGCCGAGCTGGCGGATGTGCTGACGCGTGAAGAGCGTCGCCACCTCAACAGCGAATCCGACTCCGAAGTGCTGCTCAACGTGCTGGCCTCCGAGCTGCAACGGGTCGGCACGCCGCGGGTGACACCCGCCGATATCTTCGCGGCCACCAGCGCGGTCTACCGCCGTTGCCGCGGCGGCTACGCCGTGGTGGTCATGGTCATCGGCCATGGGGTGCTTGGTTTCCGCGATCCCAACGGCATCCGCCCGCTGGTGCTCGGCGAGCGGCGCACGGCGCGCGGCACCGAATACATGCTGGCCTCCGAAAACGTCGCGCTCGACATACTGTCGTTCAAGCTGGTGCGCGATGTGGCCCCCGGCGAGGCGGTATTCATCGACGAGCAGGGACGGCTCCATTCGCAGCAATGCGTGGCCACCGTGCGCCACACCCCCTGCATCTTCGAATACGTTTATTTCGCGCGCCCCGATTCGATCATCGACAATATCTCCGTGTATCGTGCCCGCATGCGCATGGGCGAGCGGCTCGCGGACAAGATCCGCCGTGTCCACCCCGATCACGACATCGACGTGGTCATACCGATTCCCGATACCAGCCGCACCAGCGCGCTGCAGATGGCGCAAAAGCTCCGCATCAAGTACCGCGAGGGCTTCAACAAGAACCGCTACATTGGCCGCACTTTCATCATGCCCGGGCAGGAACTGCGCGAAAAGTCAGTGCGCCGCAAGCTCAACGCCATCGACCTGGAGTTCCGCGGCAAGAACGTGCTGCTGGTAGACGATTCCATCGTCCGCGGCACCACCTCGGCGCAGATCATCGAGCTGGCCCGCGAGGCCGGAGCGCGCAAGGTGTATTTCGCCTCGGCGGCACCGCCGGTGCGTTACCCGAACGTCTACGGCATCGACATGCCGGCGGCGAGCGAACTGGTCGCCGCGGGCCGCAGTGATGAGGAAGTTGCGCGGCTGATCGGCGCCGACTGGCTGGTCTACCAGGACCTGACCGACCTGGTCGCCGCCTGCCAGCACGACAACGCCAAGATCAGCGAGTTCGATACTTCGTGCTTCTCCGGTGAATACGTCACCGGCGATGTGACGCCCGAATACCTCGCCCAGCTGCAGCGCGATCGTTCCGATGCCGCGCGTACCCGGCGCCGTGCGGGCACGCACACTTCGCTCCGCGTCGTCAGCGGCGCCTGAGGGCTGCGGGCGCCATGCGGGCGCAACCCGATATCGGTAGCATGCAGCGCGCGCGGACGCTGCTGCTGGAATGCTTTGCCGCCGCTGCTGCCGCGCCCGACATGAGCGCCTGGCCGCAGGTCCTGGCCGACGCGGCGGGCGCGCAGGGCCTGGTGCTGCACTGGCGCGGCCTGCTGGGTGATGCGCCCGCGGTCGCGGCGGTACGCGTGGCGCATGCCCTGGAGATGGGACACGACGGCATGCAGGCCTGGTATGCGGCCTGGCCCGCCAGTTCCGAGCAGCCACCGCTCCAGTTTGCCGCTACCGCCGCCGGATTCCTGGCGGGGCGTGAGCCGCTCATGGTGCTGGCTGCTGCGGTGGATGCCAGGGGAGGGGAATGCGGCGCGCTGGTCGACGCCGAGTCCTGCGCGCGCATGACGGTGGCGGGGTACGATCCGGAAACCGAGGCGCGCCTCGGCAACTGCGCCGAGCTGCTGGCGAGCGCGGGTGACCTGCTGAATGTGTCCGGCAGCGTGGGCGCTGGCGCGCTCATGCCGCAATTTCTGATTATCGGATTGAAGTGGCATGCGCCTGCTGGCTATTGAACAGGAACCGCGGATCCAGGCGTTGATCCGCCATCACGCCAGCTGCCGGTGGCCGGCCGTCGAAGTCGTCGCTTATCCGCCGCTGGAGCGCGGCCCGATTCCGCCCGAGTTCCTGGCGCAGGGGTTTGATGCGGTGCTGCTGTGCCAGTCGTGGCCCGGGGGCGATGGCATGGAGTGGCTCCGCGACCTTGCCAATCGCGCGGGCTTTGCCCCGGTCATTTTCATGGTCGACCACGATGTGGAGCGTGAACGCGAGGCGGCGCTCGGCTGGGGCGCGTTTGCGGTGGTCTGCAAGCAGCGCTTCGCGCATGCCACGCTGATCGAGGCGATCGAGCGCGCCAGCCACCGTCACCGCCTGACGATGGCCGAGTGGCGCGTGTCCGACGCGGCGCGCGAATCGCACCGCTTCGGCGATGCGCACATACCGGGCTACCGGCGCGCACGGCTGCTGGCCCGCGGCTCGGTCTCGCACCTCTACATCGCCGAGAGCGAGAAGGCCGAGGGACTGGTGGTGCTGAAGGTGACGCCTTCGCAGCGGGATGACTCCGGAATAGACCAGTCCTTCGAGCGCTTCCTGCAGGAATACGAGATTGCCGAGCGCATTCGCCATCCCAATATCGTGCACCTGCACGAGCTGGGCATCGCCGATGATCACGCCTATCTGGCGATGGAATATTTCCCGCTGGGCGATCTGCGCCGGCGCATGAAGGCCGGGCTGGTGGCGGCCGAATCGCTCAAGTACGCCGCGCAGCTCGCTGGCGTGCTGGGCGCGATCCATGAAGCGGGCATCCTGCATCGCGACCTGAAGCCCGGTAACGTGATGCTGCGCACCGCTGAGCAGCTGGCGCTGATCGATTTCGGCATGGCCAAGCAGGCGGCACTGCAGATGGGCCTGACCGACAAGGGTCTGATCTTCGGCACCCCGCACTACATGAGCCCTGAGCAGGGCCACGGGCAGCGCCTCGACGCACGCAGCGATCTGTACAGCCTCGGTATCGTGCTCTACGAGATGCTCACGGGCGAGAAGCCCTACCGGGCCGATAATCCGATGACCGTGCTGTACATGCACCGGAACACGCCGATCCCGCGCCTCGATCCGCAGTTCGCCTTGCTCCAGCCGCTCATGGACCAGATGCTCGCCAAGGAACCCGACGATCGCTTCCGCGACGCGGCCGCCACTGCCGAGGCCATCGAAGCCACGCGTGTCCGCTGGCTCGAGGAGGCTCCCGAGGCGTGAGCATGGCATCGTTACTCGTGCCGACTCCGGGTCGCTGGCTGGATGCCGCCTGCGGGCAATGGCAGGAGCTGTTGCTCGATCACGCCTACTGCGAAAAGAAGGCGGCCTCGACGGCGCTGGCGCTGATCTTCGCGTATCCGGAATCCGCCGCGCAGAACCTGGCGCTGGCGCGGTTGGCGCGCGAAGAGCTGCGGCACTTCGAGCAGGTCACGCGCATGATGGAACGGCTGGCTGTGCCATTCCGCCGGCTCCAGCCCGGCCGCTATGCGGCGAGGCTCCGCGCCGCGCTGTACACGCACGAGCCGCGCCGGCGGCTTGATCTGTTGCTGACGGGCGCGATCATCGAGGCACGCTCCTGTGAACGCTTCCGCCTGCTCGCCGAGCGCTTGCCATCACCGCTGGGCGAATTCTACGCCGACCTCGAGCGCGCCGAAGCGCGTCACGCCGGCTTGTACCTGGATCTTGCGCTCGAGGCGGCGGCCGTGCCCGGCGCGGTGCCGGAGCAGGGCGGCGAGCCTGCCGACTGCCAACGGCGGTTGCGGGAACTGGTGGCGATCGAGGCCGGGCTGATCACGAGCGATGACACCCAGCTGCGCTTTCATTCCGGGCCGCCGAGCGCCGCGCTTCAAGCCCGCGGCAGCGCGACCAGTTCATAGCCGCCGCGCTCACAGCGCAGAAAACTGCCCTGCTCGTACCACGCGCCCAGCACGTAGCGGCGTGCGGGCATGGCGTCGAGGGTGAACTCGTGTATCCCGGGTCGGTGGGTGTGACCATGAATCAGCATGCGCACCTGGCTGGAGCGCAGCAGCGCGGCAACCGCCGCCTCGCTGGCGTCCATGATCTGCGGGGCCGCCATGCCGGTGTGCGCCTGGCTGCCGGCCCGCGCCGCGTCAGCCAGCAGCCTGCGGGTGGTGAGCGGCAGCCGCAGGAATCGGCGTTGCCAGGGCGCCGTGCGCACCACGCTGCGCAGGCGCTGGTACGAGTGGTCGCCCGTGCACAGTGCATCGCCGTGCGTGAGCAGCACGCGCTCGCCGTACAGGTCGATGATGGTCGGGTCAGCGATGATCCGACAGCCAGTGCGCTGCCCGAAGCCGGCGGCCAGCAGGAAATCGCGATTGCCGTGACAGACGTAGCAGGGAATGCCTGCGTCGCCGAGCGCGCGCAGCGCAGCGCAGACCCGCGCACGCTCCGGGTCGTCATCGTCATCGCCCACCCAGCTCTCGAACAGGTCCCCAAGGATATAGAGCGCTTCCGCGGCGTGCGCCGGCCCCCGCAGGAAGGCTTCGAACTGGTCGATCGCGGCCGGCAGGGCGGCATCGAGGTGCAGGTCGGAGACGAAGAGTGTGCTCATGGTGTGCGCCGGCCGCCTGGTACCGTACCATTGTAAGGATGAATGCCGCCGCCGTCGTAACCCGTTTTGCCCCGAGCCCCACCGGCGAACTGCACCTGGGCAACGTCCGGACCGCGCTGTTCAACCTGCTGCTGGCACGGCGGCTGGGCGGGCGCTACGTGCTGCGGATCGAAGACACCGACGCCGCGCGGAC
>JAYUZI010000065.1:0-4865 GCA_043751915.1 Gammaproteobacteria bacterium
GAGCAGTCGGCCGAGCGCGCCGCCGCGCCAGCCCACGAGTTCGACGCGCGCTATCGGCTGCAGAAGGTGAACCCGCTCCTGCCCTGGACTCATGGTGAAATCTGGAACTACATTCACGCCGAAAAATTGCCTTACAATCCGCTGCACGATGCGGGCTACCCCAGCATCGGCTGCGCGCCCTGCACCCGCGCGATCGAGCCCGGCCAGGACGGCCGGGCCGGCCGCTGGTGGTGGGAAAGCCCCGAGTCGCGCGAGTGCGGACTGCAACCTCGAAAACTGCCGGAATCCATCAGCGACCTGTAATGCCACTCACGCACCTGCAACGGCTCGAAGCGGAAAGCATCCACATCTTTCGCGAGGTGGTCGCCGAGACCGACAAGCCAGTGATGCTGTATTCGATCGGCAAGGATTCGGCGGTCATGCTGCACTTGGCGCGCAAGGCGTTTCATCCTGCGCCGCCGCCTTTCCCGCTGCTGCACGTCGATACCACCTGGAAATTCCGTGACATGTACGCCATGCGCGCGCAGGTCGCGGCGCTCCCCGGCGTGCAGCTGCTGGTGTACCAGAACCCGGAAGCCAAGCAGCGCGGCATCAACCCCTTCGACCACGGCCCGCTGCACACCGATCTGTGGAAGACCGAGGGCCTGAAGCAGGCGCTTGACAAGTACGGGTTCGATGCCGCCTTTGGCGGCGCGCGGCGCGACGAAGAAACCAGCCGCGCAAAGGAACGCGTCTTCAGCTTCCGATCCGCCAACCACCGCTGGGATCCGAAGCACCAGCGGCCCGAACTGTGGCGGCTGTATAACGCCAGGAAGGCGCGCGGCGAGAGCATCCGGGTTTTTCCCCTGTCCAACTGGACCGAGCTCGACGTCTGGCAGTACATCCATCTGGAAAGCATTCCGCTCGTGCCGCTGTATTTTGCGGCGCCGCGGCCCACGGTAAAGCGCGACGGCCTGCTGCTGATGGTGGACGACGAACGCTTTCCGCTCAAGCCGGGTGAAAAGCCGGTGACCCGCTCGATTCGCTTCCGCACGCTGGGTTGCTACCCCCTCACCGGCGCGATCGAGAGCACCGCGGCGACACTTCCGGAAATCATCCGCGAAATGCTGCTGACCACCACTTCGGAACGCCAGGGGCGCGCCATCGACCGGGACCAGTCGGCGAGCATGGAAAAGAAGAAGCGGGAGGGTTACTTTTGAGCGGCGCTCGCGGCTACCAACCCGCCGCGCTTGCCGCTGCGGATATCGGCGCCTACCTCAAGGCGCACCAGCACAAGTCGCTGCTGCGCTTCATCACCTGCGGCAGCGTCGATGACGGCAAGTCGACACTGATCGGGCGGCTGCTCTACGACTCGAAAATGATCTTCGAAGACCAGCTCGCCGCACTCGAAGCTGACAGTGCCCGCGTCGGCACCCAGGGACAAAACCTGGACTTTGCGCTGCTGGTCGACGGCCTGGCCGCCGAACGCGAGCAGGGCATCACCATCGACGTCGCCTACCGCTTCTTCGCCACTGAGAAGCGCAAGTTTATCGTCGCCGATACGCCGGGTCACGAGCAATACACGCGCAACATGTTCACGGGCGCATCGACCGCAGAGCTGGCGGTAATCCTGATCGACGCGCGGCTCGGCGTACTGACGCAGACACGCCGGCACAGCTACCTCGTGCACCTGCTCGGCATCCGCAACATCGTCCTCGCCGTCAACAAAATGGATCTGGTTGGCTACGGCCAGGCGCGCTTCGACGCCATCGTCGGCGATTACCGCGCCTTCGCGACCAGCATTGGCATCACGGATTTTCTTGCGTTGCCCATCTGCGGGCTCGGCGGCGACAACATTGCCAGCCGCTCGGCGAACCTCCCCTGGTATCGCGGCCCGACGCTGATCGAGCACCTCGAAACCGTGACGCTCGATGGCGACGCCGACCAGGCGCGGCCGTTTCGCATGGCCGTCCAGTGGGTCAACCGCCCGAACCTCGATTTCCGCGGCTACGCCGGGCTGATCAGCGGCGGCCGGGTTCGCCCCGGTGATGCCGTACGCGTGCTGCCCACGGGCAAGACCACGACCATCAGCCGCATCGTTACCCTGGATGGCGAGCTCGCCGAGGCCGTTGCTGGCCAGTCGGTTACGCTGTGTTTCAAGGACGAGATCGACTGTTCGCGCGGCTGCGTCATCGCGCAGGCCGACCAACCACCGGAGGTGGCCGACCAGTTCGAAGCCACGATCGTGTGGATGGCGGACGAAGAAATGCTGCCCGGACGCCCCTACTGGCTCAAGCTCGGCACGCAGACGGTCACGGTGCAGGTCCAGGCGCCGAAGTACCAGGTGAACGTCAACACGCTCGAACACCTCGCAGCCCGCACGCTCGAACTCAACGCCATCGGCGTCGCCAACCTGTCGACCGACCAGCCCGTCGTGTTCGAGCCCTATGAACGCAGCCGTGACCTGGGCGGCTTCATACTCATCGACAAGCTCAGCAACACCACAGTGGCCGCGGGCATGCTGCACTTCGCGCTGCGGCGCGCCGGCAATATCCACTGGCAGCAGCTGGCTGTAACCCGCGAAGTGCACGCGAAGCTCAAGAACCAGCGCCCAGCGGTGCTGTGGTTCACGGGTCTGTCGGGCGCCGGCAAGTCGACCATCGCCAACCTGGTCGAGAAGCAGCTGGTGCGGATGAACCGCCACAGCTTCCTGCTCGACGGCGACAACGTGCGCCACGGCCTGAATCGCGACCTCGGGTTCTCGGACGCCGACCGGGTCGAGAACATCCGCCGCGTCGGTGAAGTGGCGAAGATGATGACCGATGCCGGCCTGATCGTGATCACGGCGTTCATCTCGCCGTTCCGCGCCGAGCGCGAGATGGTGCGGAAGATGATCGCGCCGGGGGAATTCTTCGAGATCCACATCGACACCACGCTGGCCGCCGCCGAAGCGCGCGACGTCAAGGGCCTCTACAAGAAAGCCCGCGCCGGCCAGCTCAGGCACTTCACCGGCATCGACAGTCCCTACGAGGCGCCTACCGCTCCGGAGATCCACGTAGACACGACACGACTTTCTCCCGAAGAAGCCGCCGAACTGATCGTGAGCCGCCTGATCTCATGAACGACACGGAACTCGCGCGACAGCTGGCTGAGAGCGCCGGGCGTCTCCTGATGGGCCTGCGGCAATCGGCCCTGTTCGAGGGCAAGGCGCTCGGCGCCCTCGGCGACCAGCTCGCCAACACCTTCATCGTGCAGGCCCTGCGGACGCACCGCCCGGACGACGCGATCCTGTCCGAAGAGGAAAAGGACAGCCCCGCGCGCCTGGCCGCCAGCCGCGTCTGGATCATCGATCCGCTGGATGGCACGCGTGAGTACGGCGAGGCGCGCGCCGACTGGGCCGTGCATGTGGCGCTGACCATCGATGGCGACGCTGCGCTCGGCGCCGTGGCCCTGCCCGGACTCCCGCTTACGCTCAGCAGCGACGAGGCGCTGGACCGCCCGCGGCACAGCGGCAAGCTGCGCCTGGTCGTCAGCCGCACGCGCCCCGCCGCGGAGGCGGTCGCGGTCGCCGAGGCGCTCGGCGCCGAGCTCATCCCGATGGGCTCGGCAGGCGCCAAGATCATGGCGGTGGTGCGCGGCGAGGCCGACATCTATCTGCATTCCGGCGGCCAGTACGAATGGGACAGCTGCGCGCCCGTGGCCGTGGCGAAGGCCGCAGGACTCCATGCGTCAAGAATGGACGGCAGCTCGTTACGCTATAACCAGCCGAACACCTACATGCCCGACCTGCTGGTGTGCCCCTTGGAACTCGCAGAGCGCGTCATCGAACTGGCCGCACGGCGGCAACGCTAGCTTTCCGGTCGCCGGCAGCTGTGGCCCCGGATCGCCCGGCCAGGCGGCGGCGATTCAGCCAACTGTATGCAGCATGTAAGTGCCCGGTAAGTCCGCTGAACGGACCGGCGGCACAAGCTCCCTTCCACCCGGCAGCTATGGCGCTGCGCAGGGAAACATCAGGGAAGGAGTATGTCTCATGCGTTCACCACCGAAAACTGTCCTTTTTGCCGGCCTGGGGATCTGCACTGCGCTCGCAAGTATCGGCGCGCGCGCCGCGGAAAGCAGCTACCTGGAGTTCGGTTATGCGATGCCGCAGATTTCCTTCGCGGGCTATTCAGCGACCCCGGGCGACATCTTTGCGCGCGCCGGTTATAACTTCACGAAAAATCTGGCCGGCGAAGTGATGGCTGCGGCGGGTGTATCCGCTGGCAACATCAGCGGCGTGACGTTGAAGCTGGATTCGGCCTATGGCGCGTATCTGAAGGCGCAATTCGAGGCTGCACCGCATTTCGAAGTGTACGGCCGGGCCGGCTGGGTTCACTCAACCCTTAGCAGCAATGCGGTAGCGGGCAAGGGCGGTGACAGCAGCTTCTCGTACGGTGTCGGTGCGCAGTACCTGTTCACGAAGAACTGGTACGTGCAGGGGGATTACACCTCGTACTTCGAAAAGAGCGGAGTAACGATCAGGGGACCAGCCGTGGCATTCGGCTACCGGTTCTGATTGGGGCTGCGTCCGTTACGTTAAGCCCGCCATCTGGCGGGCTCTTCTCGTGTCAAGGCAGGCTGGTGCGCCCCGACAGGTACCGGTCGCATTCGCGCGCCGCGCCGCGTCCCTCGTTGATGGCCCAGACCACGAGGCTCTGGCCGCGGCGGCAGTCGCCGGCGGCGAACACGCCCTTGACGCTGGTCGCGTACTTGCCGTAATCGGCCCGCACGTTGCTGCGCGCATCGACGGCGGTCTTGAGATCATCGAGGAGCGACTGCTCGGGCCCGATGAACCCCATGGCGAGCAGCGCCAGCTGCGCGGGCAAGGTGCGCTCGCTCCCAGGCTG
>JAYUZI010000066.1:0-17805 GCA_043751915.1 Gammaproteobacteria bacterium
TATGCCATTGAACCTGTCTTAAGGGTATCGTGCTCCCGGGTCGGGATGGATGCATGGGTGGTGGTCACAGTTCGGGGTGAGCCTTGGGCGAATGCGAACTGCGTCGCACTTTTGACCTCCGCATCGGTCAAAATCCGGCCACCATTCGGGCGGTGCTCTTGGAGTCGAGTTCATGAATTTCCGGAAGATTTTCCTGATTTTTGGTCTCGCGGTGGGCAGTATGGCCGTTGCGCCGATACTCCTGGCCGGGCAGCCCGATGAGTCGGCGCTGACCATCTACAGCTCGCAGCAGCCGGGCGCCATTTCCGCCGATTTCTATCGCCCGTTGCCGGGGGGCTCAGTGCCTGCTGCCTCTTCAGTGCCAGGCTACGCGATGGTGCGCCAGGACCGCGACGTGCCGCTCACTGCGGGGCGCTCCAGCCTGCGATTTACCGATGTCGCCGGGCTCATCGACCCGACCACGGTCACCTTCAGCGTGCCGGCGAATCCTGGTGTGCGCGTGCTCGAGCAGAATTTCCAGTTCGACCTCGTGAGCACGCCGAAGCTCCTGCTGCGTTACCTGGATCGTGAAATCACCGTCGAGCGCAATGTCGGCAAGGACCTCTCGACGGTCACCGGTACGCTGCTTTCCGCGGTCGATGGTTTGGTGCTGCGCAGCCCGGACGGCACCGTGCATGCGCTGAACAGCTATTCCGCAGTGAAATTCCCTGAGCTGCCGGGCGGGCTGATCACGCAGCCGACGCTGCTGTGGGATCTGAATTCTCCGGTGGCCGGGATGCAGCGCGCGCGGGTCACCTACCAGACCGGCGGCATCACCTGGTGGGCCGACTACAACGCGGTGTTCAACGATGGCGCCGACGCCAACAGCGGCCTGCTCGATCTGTCGGCGTGGGTCAGCGTCATCAATCAGTCGGGCGCCACTTTCAGGGATGCACGGCTTAAGCTCGTGGCGGGTGACGTCAATCGGGTGCAGCCGCAGCGCAGCCCGCATGCCTACGCGCCCATGCTCAAGGCGGCCATGTCCGCAGATGGCGGGTTCGTGGAGAAGGCCTTCGACGAATTCCATCTCTACACGCTTGGTCGCAAGACCACGCTCCCCAACAACTCGACCAAGCAGCTCGAGCTGTTCGACCGCGCGAAACAGATCCCGGCGCGCCGCCTGCTGATCTACGATGCCCTGGGTTCGCCGGCATTCGGTGAGCCCTATACCGAACGCGACCCCGGCTTCGCGCCCAACACCAAGGTCGAGACCTACCTCGAATTCAGGAACGACGCCGCCTCGGGCCTCGGCGTACCGCTGCCGGCCGGCCGGGTACGCGTGTCGCGCCTCGACAGCGCCGACGGGAGCCTGGAATTCATTGGCGAGGACGCGATCGGCCACACGCCCAAGGATGAAAACGTGCGCCTTAAACTCGGCAGCGCCTTCGATGTCGTTGGCGAGCGGCGCCAGGCCGACTATAACGTCGATACCCGCGCGCGCTGGGTGGAGGAAGAAATAGAGATCACGCTGCGTAACCACAAGTCGCAGCCGGTGGAGGTGCAGGTGCGCGAGCCGATGTACCGCTGGACCAACTGGAAGCTGTTGACGCAATCGCACGAGTACCACAAGGACAGCGCCCAGCTCATCCACTTCAACGTCGCGGTGCCGAAGGACGGCACGACCGTGATCCGCTATCGGGTCCACTACACCTGGTAATGGCATGAGCACCGCTGACGACAAGCCCGCGAAAATGCCGCCCAAAAAACACGACGGCGTGCGTCACGACGCCCGTGGCAACGCCGTGTGGCAGTGGGCCGTGGAGTCGGGGAAGCACGCCATCGAATCCACTTCGCGCCTGCTCAAGCGGCTGGAAGTGCCCGGGCTGAAGCTCGAAGACGACGACGCGACCTCGCCGGGCCCCAAGCCTGGCGCGGATCCGAAGGCGGGGCCCGCGGGCGGTGCGCAGCGTGCGCCGGGGAAGCCCGAGCGCGCGGTGGGGTACAACCCCTACGGCACGCGGACGGGGGCCAAAACACCGGCGGCACGCCCGGCGGCGCGCCCCACACCGCCTAGGAAACCAGGTGCAGCGGTGCCGCTTCGTCCGTCATTTTGGCAGCGTCTGTTTCGGAAGCGTTGAACGGGTCGATGTAGTCGACGCCCGCCGTCGCCAGCCAGCGGCTCGCGGTGTTGGATGTCACTCCCTTGGCGACGCAATGGATGCCCAACACGCGCGCGATGTGCGTGCAGGCCGACAGGAGCGCTCGCGGGTAACGCTGCTGCATCGCTTCGGTGGTCAGCTCCGCACTGAGCTTGAGCATGCGGATCGCCTTGGAGCGCAGCAGTTTCAGCGCCGCGTCATTGAGTACGAAATCGTCAAGGATCACGCGGCAGTTGAGTCGCTCGCACAGATCGAGCAGGGGTTGCGTGCGTTCCGGCTGCTCGGACCAGGCCGCGGCCGGCACGATCAACATCACCAGGCCTTCGTCGAGCTCGTTGCGAGTGAGGCAGGCCTCGAAGCGGCTCGCGAAGCCCCGGTCGAACACGGCTGCGGCCGAAATCGAGATTGCGAAGCTCGAGGGCTTGGTGATGTAGCGCTGCCGGTGCTGTACGAGCCAGTCGACCAGGCGCTCGAACACGCCGGCGTCATGCTGCGCGCCCAGCGGGGCGATCGACACCTCGTAGCGGCGGGTGCCACCGCCGGGCTGCAGCCGCGTGTAGGCGCGCGCACGAATTGGCGTATTGTCCGGCAGATCGAGCGGGGCATTGTCGTCCGGGTCGGGCGCCGTTGCGCCCTGGCTTGGCCGCATGTCCACCGGCGGCGCCAGCAGCATGCTGAAGCGCTGCAGCAGGGCGCGCACCGCGGGCGTGACCACGCGCGAATCGTCGACCGCGCCGCCCTCGATGAGCGCGAAGCCGATGCCGCTGCAGCCGCCGAGCGGGTCGCGTGCCGCCAGGAACAATGCGCGCCGGCCGTCGTCTAGTTTGCGATGGATGCAGTTCCGGTGCGGTTCGAGGGCAAAGACGTCGAGTGCGGCAAGCACGAAACCGTGTTCGTCCGGGCCAATGGTGCCGGCGCTCAGCCAGAGCGTGTCGCCCGCCGAGTCATGCAGCGAGAAAGCCTGTGCCCGCCATGGTCCAAGCGCGAGCAGCAGTGCCCGGCCCAGGTCGTCTGGCATGGGCCGAGGCCGGGTGCCGAAAGCCATTTTCCCCGACAGTTGGGACATGGTGACTATCATGGGGGATGGGTCAAGTTGTCGCCGTGACGGTATTCCCGTTCCACCGTGACGACGCTATTTCGCTAGACTTGTCATATTGTAGGGGCGGGGAATACCGGAGGAAGGCCCTTGTACCGCGCTCCAATAAGTGACCTGCGCTTCGTGCTCGAATTCCTGCTGGATGCCGGGCAGCTGACGCGTATGCCGCGGTTTGCCGATTTTTCACTGGAAACCGCGGCTGCCGTGCTCGAAGAGGCCGACCGCTTCGGCGCCGAGGTACTGGCGCCGCTCAACGCGAGCGGCGATCGCGAGGGCGCCGCCTGGAGCGAGGCGGGCGTCACCATGCCGGCCGGGTTTTGCGATGCTTACCGACAATATGTCGAGGGCGGCTGGCCGCAGCTCGGGATCGATCCCGAACAGGGCGGCCAGGGCGCGCCGCAGCTGCTCGTGCACGCGGTCGAGGAAATCTGGTGCGGCGCCAACGTCGCGCTGATGCTCTGCCCGTTGCTGTCGCGCGGCGCCATCGAGGCGTTGCTGTTGGTCGGTGCGCCCGAGCTGCAGAAAACCTACCTGCCGAAGATGCTCAGCGGCCATTGGTCCGGCACCATGAACCTCACCGAGTCGCAAGCGGGCTCCGATCTTGCGGCCATCCGCATGCGCGCTGCGCCCGCAGGCGACCATTACCTGATCTGCGGCCAGAAGATCTTCATCAGCTACGGCGATCACGATATGACCGAGAATATCGTGCACCTGGTGCTGGCGCGCATCGAGGGCGCGCCCGCCGGCGTGAAGGGGCTGTCGCTGTTCCTGGTGCCCAAATTCATCCCCGATGCGCAAGGGGCTCCGGGCGCGCGCAACGATGTGCGCTGCGTGTCGATCGAACACAAGCTCGGGATCCGCGCCAGCCCCACCTGTGTGCTGGCCTATGGCGACACCGGCGGCGCAGTCGGCCACTTGGTGGGTGAGTCCAACCGCGGCCTCGAGTGCATGTTCATCATGATGAATGCCGCGCGGCTGGCGATGGGCTTCCAGGGCATCGGCCTGGCCGACCACGCCCTGCAACAAGCCAGCGCCTGGGCGCGCAATCGCGTGCAGGGCCGCCCGGCGGGGCAGAAAGACACGGTGCCAATGCCGATCATTCATCACCCGGATGTGCGGCGACTGTTGTTGACGATGCGCGCCGGGATCGAAGCAATGCGCGCCCTGGCGCTGTACGCGGCGCTGCAGTTCGACCTCGCGCGCGCCCTGCCTGATTCCGAGGTGCGCCGTGCCGCGCTGCTGCGCGGCGAGTTGCTCATCCCGATCGTTAAGGGCTGGAGCACCGAGTACGCGTTCGAGCTGGTCTCGCAGGGCCTCCAGGTGCACGGCGGCATGGGGTACATCGAGGAGACCGGCATCGCGCAGACCCTGCGCGATACGCGCATCACCACGATCTACGAGGGCACGACGGCGATCCAGGCGAACGATCTGCTGGGCCGCAAGCTCGGGCGCGATGAGGGCGTCGCGATGCGCGCGCTGCTCGACGAGGTGGACGCCGAGTTGCGCGATTGCCGCGCGGAGGGCGACAGCACCGTGTTGCCCGCCATACTCGCTGGCGCGCGCGAGGGCTTGAGCGGGCTGAAAGCGGCGACCGCTTCGCTCCTGCCGCAGCTCAAGAGCGCGCCGGAGGCGGCCTACGGGGTCGGCGTGCCCTACCTGCGCCTGTGCGGCGTCGTGCTGGGCGGCTGGCTGATGACGCGCGCGGCGCACATCGCTGCGGCTCGCCTCGGTGCCGCTGGCGACGATCAGGTCTTCATGCGCGCGAAACTCCAGAGCGCGCGTTGCTACGCCGCGCAAATCCTGCCGCAGGCGCTCGCGCTCTCGCGCACCGTGCGCACCGGGGGCGGCGCCATCGCCGAGGCGGATGTGGATCTGATTTAGTTTCCGCCTGTCGGCTAAGGCAGCAGGAAAAGTGGAGTCTCTGCTCCAGTAGAGCGACTCAAACCGCCGCCAACGAAGCGGCAATGTCGGCGATGGAACGGAACAGGTTCAGCGGATTATCTTTGGATGGTGCGAACCCGTACTTGCGCCAGAACGCGGCAGCCCGGTGCCCACACCGCGCCCCGCCCAGGCCACATCGGTGGCCTATTGACCGAGCAGGAGAGCGGGTATCGGAGTGGGTGGTTGGCCAGTCTTGACGGCCCGCGGCATCGTGGCTTTGCAATACCGGTATTTTCGTGTTTCCAACCGGCGTCCAGCACGGACCAGGCCGCTTTACCCGATCGTCATCAGGTTCGCATTGCCGCCCGCTGCCGCGGTGTTGGTGCTGACGGAGACCTCTTCCAGGAGCAGCTCGAGCGCGTAGTCCTCACTGCCGTCGGTCAGCCCCGCCACCGACACGCCCTGCACGCCAATGATCGCCCCCACGCGCCGCGCGGCCGCCTGGTTGACCTGCCGCAGTCCCTCGCGTTCACCTGCGTATAAGATCGCCGCCACGTGGTCAGCCTTGCGCCAGTCCGTCACTGTGACGAGGCGCACGGCAACCGCGGGCGGGAGTCCGGCCAGGAGTTTTACGGCTGGATGAGCGGCTTCGATGACGGCCACGTTGCCGGTGGCCAGCGCGGCCCCGATCTGAAGGAGCGCTGCAAACTCGCCCTGCGCCAGTGCCACGACGCGGCCGCGCGGCTTGAGCACGTAGATGTTGCGTTCGCCGACCGGGCCGGCCAGCTCCCGCGATTCTCCGGAGCGCGAGCGCCGCAGGTACCGGCTCACACGTTCGGCGGCCGCGCTGAGGCCTCGAGCGGCCAGGAAATCCCGGTACGCCAGGGCCGGTGCCTCGTGCGCCAGCGTTTGCGCGCCAGGTGCGCCCTGCGTCTCGATGCGCGGCTCGGCCGCTGCCGCGCAGCTCCTGACCAGGCGGCGCAGGTACAGTGGCCCGCCTGCCTTCGGACCCGTCCCCGAGAGTCCGTTGCCGCCGAAGGGCTGCACGCCCACGACTGCGCCGATGATGTTGCGGTTGATGTAGATGTTCCCGGCGGCAATACGCTCGGTGACCATGGCGATGGTCTCATCGATGCGCGTGTGCAGGCCGAAGGTGAGCGCGTAGCCGGTGGCGTTGATGGCGTCGATGAGTGGCGCGATATCAGCGCGCCGATAACGCAGCACGTGCAGCACGGGTCCGAACACTTCGCGCTGCACCTCGGCGATGCTCGCGATCTCGATCAGCGTCGGCGCCACGAAGGTGCCCTGTGCAGTTGCCGCCGGCAGCGGCAGTTGCAGGGTCGCGCGGCCGAGCTTGCGCATCGATGCGATGTGCGCGTTGATATTGGCCTGCGCCTCCTCGGTGATGACCGGGCCGACGTCCGTGGCCAGGCGATCGGGGTTGCCGACCACGAGTTCGCGCAGCGCGCCCTTGAGCATCGTCAGCACGCGCTCGGCGATGTCCTCCTGCAAGCACAGGATCCGCAGCGCCGAACAGCGCTGGCCGGCGCTGTCGAAGGCTGAGGCGAGCACGTCTGCCACCACCTGCTCGGGGAGCGCGGAGGAATCGACGATCAACGCGTTCAGTCCGCCGGTCTCGGCGATGAGCGCAATTGGCGTGCCCTCGGGCGTCAGGCGGTCGGCGAGCTGGCGCTGGATCAGCCGTGCCACCGCGGTGGAGCCCGTGAACATCACGCCGCGGATGCGCGCGTCGGCGACCAGCGCGGCGCCGACCTCGCCGGCCCCGGGCAGCAGCTGCAGCACGGCCTCGGGAATTCCAGCCTCGCGCAACAGGTGCACGGCTTCAGCGGCAATGAGCGGCGTTTCTTCCGCGGGCTTGGCGAGCACCGGGTTGCCGGCGGCGAGCGCCGCGGCCACCTGGCCGGTGAAGATCGCCAGCGGAAAATTCCACGGCGAGATGCACACGATCGGGCCCAGTGCCGGGCCCAGCGCGGGGCCGGCGCCGGTGGCGCCTTCGGCGCGCAGCTGCGCACCGTAGTAGCGCAGGAAGTCGACCGCTTCGCGGATTTCCCCGACCGCGTTCGGCAGCGACTTGCCCGCCTCGCGCACGATGAGCCCGAGCAGCGCCGGGCGCCGCTCTTCCATGAGTTCCGCGGCGCGCCACAGGGCCGCTGCGCGCACTGCGGGCGGCTTCGCTGCCCAGCCCGGCGCGGCGGCGAGCGCCTGCGCACAGGCAGCGTCAATGTCCGCAGGCGCCGCATCGATCACGGCGCCGACGAGGTCGCGCCGATCGGCCGGGTTGCGCACCAGGCGCTCCGCACCGGCGCCCGTTGCGCGCGTAGCGGCGCCACCCGCGATGAGCGGCACGGCGCGATGCGGCACGGCGAGGCTCGCCTGGAGTCCGGCCGACAGCTCGGCCAGGCTATATTCGTTGCAAAGATCGAGCCCGGCCGAGTTGCGTCGCTCGGCGCCAAAGATCTCGCCCGGCAGCGCAATCTTCGGGTGCGGGCTGCCGATTGGAGTGATGGCGCGCGCGCTGTCGACCGGGTCCTCGACCAGGTCGTCGATCGGAACCTCGGGATCCGCAATGCGGTTGACGAACGAAGTATTCGAGCCGTTCTCGAGGAGCCGCCGCACCAGGTAAGCGAGCAGCGTCTCGTGCGTGCCGACCGGCGCGTAGATGCGGCAGGGGCGGCGGAGCTTGCCTTCGCCCACCACTTCCTCGTAGAGCGGCTCGCCCATGCCGTGCAGGCACTGGAACTCGTACTGGCCGGCGTAGAAATTGCCGCCCGCCATCTTCATCACTGTCGCCAGTGAGTGCGCGTTGTGGGTGGCGAACTGCGGATAAACGACATCAGGCGCGGCCAGCAGCGCGCGCGCGCAGGCCAGGTAGGAAACGTCCGTGTGCACCTTGCGCGTGAACACCGGGAAGTCCGCCAGCCCGTCTACTTGGGCGCGCTTGATCTCGCTGTCCCAGTACGCGCCCTTGACCAGCCGGATCATCAGGCGGTGCTTCGAGCGGCGCGCCAGGTCGATGATCCAGTCGACTACGCGGATGCAGCGCTTTTGGTAGGCCTGCAGCACGAAACCTATCCCATTCCATCCGGCCAACTGCGGATCGAGACACAAGGCCTCGAGCAGGTCGAGCGAGATATCGAGGCGATCGGCTTCCTCGGCGTCGATGTTGATTGCGATATCGTAGCGGCGCGCGAGCAGCACGAGATTTTTCAGGCGCGGCAGGAGCTCGGCAAACACGCGCCCGTACTGCGCGCGCGCATAGCGCGGGTGGAGTGCCGAGAGCTTCACCGAAATGCCCGGCCCCTCGTAAATGCCGCGGCCGGCCGCGGCCGTGCCAATGGCATGGATGGCCCGCGTGTAGTCCTCGTAGTAGCGCTGCGCATCGGCGGCGGTGGTCGCCGCCTCGCCGAGGCAGTCATAGCTGTAGCTGAAGCCCTTGGCTTCCATCGCACGGCTGTGATCAAGCGCTTCGGCGATGGTCTGGCCGGTGACGAACTGCTCGCCCATCATCCGCAGCCCCAGGTCCACGCCCTTGCGGATCAGCGGCTCGCCGCCCTTGCCAATAAGCCGCGTAATGGCCGACGACAGCCCGCCTTCAGAATTCGTAGTGGTGAGCTTGCCGGTGATCAGCAACCCCCAGGTGGCCGCGTTGACGAACAGTGAGGGGCTGTTGCCAAGGTGGGACTGCCAGTCGGCCGTGGAGATCTTGTCGCGGATCAGCGCATCGCGGGTCGCGGAATCCGGAATACGCAGCAGCGCTTCAGCGAGGCACATGAGCGCGACGCCTTCCTGGCTCGAGAGCGAATACTCGTGAATCAGGCCTGCGACGCCGCCGCCGCTGTCCAGCTTCTTCTGGCGCAGCGCCACCACCAGCTCGCGCGCCAGCGCCTTCGCTGCCTGGGCCTCGGCGGGCGGCAGGCTGGCGCCAGCCAGGAGTGCAGGCAGGCACTCAGGTTCGCTCTGCCGGTAGGCCGCGGTAATCCGCGCGCGCAGCGCGCCCTGCGGCCGCACGCTGCGACTGAACTCCCCGAACGGAGCCGGAGCGGATTCACCCTTGTCAGCCACCGGCGCCATCACGCGTGCCCCAGAACCGGGACCATGTTGGCGACGAAGAACTCGATCAGCGCCTTGACGGTGGGCGAGCTCGCCCGGCGCAAATCCGAGACCGCGTGGAGCTCGAGCAGGTCGGCCACGTGCCAGTCGGGCAGCACGCGTTCGAGCTTGTTCATCGCCAGGCCCTGCCGGCACAGGAACTCGGGCAGCACGCCGATGCCGGCGCCCGCGGCCGTGGCCGCATGCACCACCGCAGGATCAGTGACGATCAGGCGCGGTGTGAGCGACACCTGGGCCAGTGTCTTGCCGCGATGGAGCCGCAGTTCCGTAACGAGCTGCCCGGGCACCAGCACTGCGTGCTGGGCCAGGTCGCCGGGCTGTGTGAGTTTCGGATGCGCACGCAGGTAAGCGGGCGTTGCACACAGGATCACCGGCGGGCGGCCCAGTGGCGTGCCGACCAGCCCTTCACGTCGCGGCGGGCCGTTCTGGAACAGCACGTCCCATTGCTCACCCGGTTCGTCCGGCAGCGCCTGCGCCATTTCCACCTCGAGCGGAATATCCGGGTAGCGCTCCATGAAGCGCGGCAGGAGCGGCGCCAGCAGCAGTCGTCCGTACGCGGGATCCGCGAGTACGCGCAGCGTACGCCTGCCTTCCGTGAGCGGCGTCATTGCACGCCGCGCCGCGGCGGTCTCCGCGGCGATACGTTGCGCGTGCGGCAGCAGCGCGCGGCCCGCATCGGTGAGCGCGACGCGGCGCGTGGTGCGGGTGAGGAGTTTGGTGCCGACGCGCTTCTCGAGGCTTTGTACGGCGCGGCTGATCGCGACTTTGGGCACGCCGAGCGCGCGCGCGGAGGCGGTGAAGGAACCCAGTTCGACCACCTGGGCGAACGCCGCTAATTCAGAAGCGAGCCACATAGCTGTAACATATACGAACCAATAGTGGCATTTCAAGCGCCAATTGACGCGCAAGTGACACTAGTTTCGCAGCGCGACGCGCAGCCCCTCGATCGACATCTGCACCGCGAGCGCCACCAGAAGCAGGCCCATGAGCCGCTCGAGCGCCAGCAGCCCGCGCTTGCCCAGGAAATCTCCGATGCGGCCGCCGAGCACCAGGATCACGGCGCTCACGAGCCACGCGCAGGTCAGCGCGAGCAGCCACTCGGGCCAGCGCGCTGGTTCGCGGCTCATCAACAGCAGCAGCGTCGCCAGCGTCGAGGGGCCGGCGACATAGGGGATGGCCAGCGGTACCAGGAAGGGCTCGCCTTTGATGCTCTCCGCCAGTGGGCTCTCAGCCGACGGAAACACCATGCGCAGCGCGATCAGGAACAGCACGATGCCACCGGCGATGGTGAGCGCCGGGCCGGAGATATTCAGCGCGTGCAGCAGGTGCTCGCCCGTGAACAGGAACACCACCAGCACGCCGTAGGCGATCAGCAGTTCGCGCGCGACCACGCGCCGACGCCGCGCGGCCGGCACGCTCTTCAGTGCGGTGACGAACAGCAGGATGTTGCCCAGCGGGTCCATCACCAGGAATAGCAGTATCGCGGCCGAGAGCACGGTCATGGCGGAGTAATCCCGGTGACAACGAGGCCGTATATCATCGCACCCCGGCGCGGCCATTGCGCCTTGGATGGAGACGATCATGAAATCACCGTGGGTGCGTCTGACTCTGGCAGCGCTGCTGGGCCTGGGCGTGGCCTGTGCGAGCCCGGATCCGCAGCGGGGAGCAGCCACTGCGCCCGTTGCCACGGGCCCCGTCTACTTCTTGCCCGGCGAGATGGATTCGATCGCACTGCTCGAGCCGCCGCCGAATGAAGGGAGCGAGGCGGCGAAGAGCGACCTGCAGGCCGTACTCGGTGCGCAGCGCACGGCGCATGCGGCGGGCACGACCGCGCGTGCCATCGGCGACACGGTGCTCGACTGCCAGCGCCTGGCGGAAGTTCTCCAGCCTGTTGCTCTGCAGCCGGCGCCGTCCCAGGGTGCGGGTACCGCACCGACCGTAACCGGTGACGGTGCTGCGGCCGTGGCGTTCGCGACCCGCGCCGCCTTGCAGGTGGCCGGCGCCACGCTGGCGCCCAAGCAGTACTGGGCCCGACCCCGGCCCTATGTCATCAGCCCCGAAGTGGAACCGCTCGGCGACGTTGCACCGGACAGCCCGCTCGCGATCGCCGGTGGATTCGAGCGCGCTCACACGTCGTACCCGAGCGGCCATACTGCCTTTGGCGTGGCCTGCGCGATCGCGCTGGCGCAAATGGTGCCCGAGCAGCGTGCCGCGCTGTTCGCGCGCGGCCGGGTCTACAGCGAGTCGCGGGTCATCGTCGGCGCGCATTTCCCGACCGACGTCGAGGCCGGCTACCGGGTGGGCACCGCGGCGGCGGCCGTCATGCTCCGGAACCCGCGGTATCAGAGCGACCTGGGCACGGCGCGAAGTCAGCTACGCAAGGCGCTGGGGTTGCCGTTGGTGTCGCCCTAGGCCGCTTGCCATCAATCTACATAACTTATTGATTATTATTATTTTAGATCCATTTCCAGAAAGATACGGGGCATGCTTCGGGGCAGGGAGTAGCAAGAAGTAGTAAAGCTTGCTACCATCCCATGTAAGGAGTATGGCTATGGCCAACGTCGAGAAGGTCAGCATTGCATTGCCCACAGACATGCTTGCGATGGTGCGCCAGGCCGTCGACGGTGGCGACTACGCTTCGAGCAGTGAAGTGGTGCGCGAGGCGCTGCGGGAATGGAAGGCGCGCCGAGCCCTGGCGGCTGGCGCGAACTCGTCGCGGGTCTCGGACTCGATGGGCCCGTGGAACGCTAGCGCTGCGGCGCGCCGGCTGAGTTTTCCGGTCAACGTCCAGCAGCGTGAGATCATCGCCACCTTGTGCCGTCGCTTCGCGGTGCGGCGCCTGGCGTTCTTCGGGTTGGTGCTGCGGGACGAATTCAACTCCTCGTCCAGCGACGTCGATGTGGCGGTTCGCTTCGAACCAACCACGGGCACGTCGCCCGCGAGCCAGTATTTCGATTTCAAGACCGCACTCGAGCGTCTGTTCAGGCGCGCCGTCGATCTCGTCGAACTGGATGCCATGCCGGACTCGCGACTGAAACGGATCATCGAGCGGACGCAGGTTGCGGTCTATGAACAGGCGTCCTGACGTCCATCTCGAGATCGCGCTGCGCGCACTCCGTCAGATTCCGAAATTCCTGGCGCAGCGATCGCTGGCAGCCTACCTCGAAGATGAACTGTGCCAGTCCGCCGTCGAGCGGCAACTCGAAATCGCCGGTGACGCGTTGGACCAGTTGCGCAAAATCGATGGCGCCCTGTTCTCACGCATTCCGGACGGTGACCTGATCGTCGCGTTCCGGAATGTCCTGGCGCATGGCTATGCGACCCTGGACCACCGACGGGTCCATGACATCGCCTCGACGCGGATTGCGGAGCTGCAGCGCGTAATCGACCAGCTGCTGGCCGGGATTCCGGAAGAGGATGAAGAAGGCACCTAAGCAGGGGCAACCGTGAAACCCAGCGCAGCCAGCACCGGCACCGTATCCGGCCGCACACCGCGCCACAGCAGGAACGATTCCGCCGCCTGTTCCACCAGCATCCCGAATCCCATGACGGCGCGCGCCGCGCCGGCGCTGCGCGCCCAGTGCACGAACACCGTGTCGCGCTCGCCGTAGACCAGGTCGTAGGCGAGAGTTTGCGTGCCGACCGCATGCGCGGGAATCTGCGGCAGCTCGCCGCGCAGGCTCGCCGAAGTGGCGTTGATGATCACATCGTACCCGGAGTCGTCGCGTACGCGTGAGCGGCCCATGCTGGCAGCGTTCGCGGCCGGTGCGGCCGTGACGGGGCCGAGGTCGGCAAATTCGCGCGCCAGTTGCTTCGCGCGCGCGCCGTGGCGGTTGCCGATCACCAGCGAAGCGACACCGGCCTCGAGGAGCGGCGCGATCACGCCGCGGGCCGCGCCGCCCGCGCCGAGCAGCAGCACGCGGGCGCCGCGGAGTTTGCGGCCGAGGTTTTCCGTCAGATCGCGCACCAGCCCCGCGCCATCCGTGTTGTCGCCAAGCAGCTTGCCATTTGCGACGCTGGCCAGCGTGTTTACCGCGCCGGCACGCTGTGCGCGCGGCGTCAGGCTGTCGGAAAGGCGGAGCGCCGCTTCCTTGTGCGGCACGGTGACGTTGAGCCCGCGGCCGCCGCCCCTGAAAAAATTGCGCACCACCGATACGAAAGCGGCCGGCGGCACGTCGATGAGCGTGTATTCCAGCGACTGTCGCGTGGCCTTCGCAAACAGCGCGTGGATCTGCGGCGAGCGGCTGTGGCCGATGCCGGAGCCGATGACCGCGTATCGATCAATGCTGTTCATGCGCGATCCATCTGACCGTGGTGCCGCCCTGGCGCGTGGGCCTAAGCGCTGCGCCCAGCTCAGGAAGCCACTCCTGCATCTCCACGTCAAGCTGGTAGGGCGGGTTGACGATCAGGAGTCCGGAACCGTTGAGCCCGACGCGCGCGTCGCGCGGGTGAACCCAGAGCTCCGCGACCAGCGCGGGGGCCGGCAATTGCTCTGCCATGCGCGCCAGCCAGGGCGCGAGGTCCCGATCGTCCTTGATGGGATACCACAGCACGACGACGGCGTTGGCGAGGCGCGCCAGCACCTTGCCGATCGCCTCGCCGGCGCGCGCGAGATCGTCGCTCTGCTCCTCGTAGGGCGGGTCGATCAGCACCAGCGCGCGCCGTTCGGGTGGCGGCAGGTGCGCGGTGAGGCCCTGGTAGCCGTCGACGCACTCGCAGCGCATGCGCGGATAGATGTTGAGCGCGCGCTCGAGCGCGCGACACTCGGCGGCCTGGATCTCACAGCAGACGCCGCGATCCTGCGCGCGCAGCGAGAGCGCGGCGAGCACGGGCGAGCCGGCGTAGGCGTCCGGCTGGTTGCAGTTGGCGCGCGCGCGAGCCAGCGCTTCGAGATAGCCGATGAGCTGCGGGTGCGCGCAGCCCGCGCCCTGCAGCGCGCCGATGCCCTGCCGCGCCTCGGCGCCTTGATGGGTGTCAGCGCTGTGCAGATCGTAGAGCCCGCGACCGGCGTGGGTCTCGAGATAGAGAAAGCCTTTTTCCTTGCGCTGGAGTGAGGCGATCAGCGCCAGCAGTGTGACGTGCTTGTGTACGTCAGCGAAATTTCCGGCATGAAAACTGTGGCGGTACTTCATGCGCGCAGCCGGACAGCTAACCGCGCTTCGAGGCCCTGCTTTCGGCGGTAACCATCTTCGGTGGCGTCTCCGTGGCGGACACATCGGCCGCCGCAGTACCGCTCTTGCCGGTCCCCGTCGGTACCCTGGTCTTCGACTTGGCTTTGGCTTTGGCTTTGGTTTTAGCCTTGGCCTTGGCCTTTGGCGCCCGCGCACTCGCTCCGTCACCCGCTGGCGCATCGGCCCCCGCCGCGCTCTTGGCACCCGGCTTCGCCGGGAGCTTGCGGCCAAAGCGACCACGCGTGCCCTTCGCGGGCGCCACGGCCAGCAGGGCCTGGCATTCCTCGAGCGTGAGGGTCTTGGGGTCGCGGTCCTTGGGCACGCGTGCGTTCTTCGCCGTGTCGGTGATGTACGGACCGTAGCGGCCGTTGAGCACCTGGATCTTCGCCGCGGGGAATTCCTGGATGATGCGGTTGGCATCGGCCAGGACCTTGGCCGCGATCACTTCGAGCGCACGCTCGTGCGTGACGGTGTAGGGGTCGTCTTCTTTCAGCGAGACGTACTTGGCGCCGTACTTGATGTAGGGGCCGAAGCGCCCGATGGCCGTGAGCACGGTTTCGCCCTCGACCGTGGTGCCGAGCGTGCGGGGGAGCTTGAACAGCTCGAAGGCGTCGGCGAGCTGGATCGAGTCCATCTTTTGTCCCGGGCGCAGGCCCGCGAAGCGCGGCTTTTCCACGTCGTCCTTGGTGCCTATCTGCACGAAGGGACCGAAGCGACCCATGCGCACGGTGACCGGTTTGCCGCTCACCGGGTCGCGGCCGAGTTCGCGTGCCTGCGCGACCTGCTCGCGCGACACGGTCTTTTCAATCAGCTCGACCTGGTCGATGAAGGGCTTCCAGAACTTGGTGAGCGGCACCGTCCAGGGCTCTTCGCCGCGCGCGACCGCGTCGAGTTCGTCTTCCATCGCGGCGGTGAAACCGTATTCCACGTATTGGTGGAAATGCTCGGTCAGGAACCTGCCGACGATGCGGCCGATGTCGGTCGCCGTGAAGCGCCGGTTGTCGATGTCGACGTACTCGCGGTCGCGGAGCGTCGAGATGATCGAGGCATAGGTCGAGGGCCGGCCGATGCCGTGCTCTTCGAGCGCCTTGACCAGCGAAGCCTCGGTGTAGCGCGGCGGCGGCTCGGTGAAATGCTGTTCGGGATGGAGCGCGGTGAGGCGCACTGCGTCGCCCACCTGCATGGCCGGCAGCATGTGGTCGCCGTCGTCGTCGGCGGCATCGTCGCGACCTTCCTGGTAGACCGCGATGTAGCCCGGCTTGACCAGGGTGGAGCCGTTCGCCCGCAGCAGATGGCGGGCAGGCCCGTCGCTACCCGCCAGCATGTCGACCGCGACCGTGTCGAATACCGCGTGCGCCATCTGGCAGGCGACCGCGCGCTTCCAGATGAGCGCGTAGAGCTTGAACTGGTCGGCGTCGAGGTAGCGTTCGATATCGGCCGGCACGATTGCGGCCGAGGTGGGGCGCACCGCTTCGTGCGCTTCCTGCGCATTCTTCGACTTGGTCTTGTAGATGCGGATTTCTTCGGCGAGTGATTCCTTGCCGTAAAGCTTGTCGATGGTGGCCCGGATCTCGGTGACCGCTTCGGCGGCCAGCGTGACCGAGTCGGTACGCATGTAGCTGATCAGACCGACGCTGCCTTCGCCGATGTCGACGCCTTCATACAGCTGCTGCGCGATGCGCATGGTGCGCTGTGCGGAGAAACCGAGCTTGCGCGAGGCTTCCTGCTGGAGCGTGGAAGTGGTGAATGGCGGCGAGGGGTTGCGGCGCCGCTGCTTGCGGTCGATCGTCAGGACCTTCAGCGTGCCACCGGCGCCGGTGGCGCTGCGCAGCGCACTCTCGGCGCCGCGCGCGCCGCCCTCGTCGGTGAAGCTGAACTGCTCGACTTTGCGGCCGGAGTATTCCACCAGCTTGAGCGGGAAAGTCTGCTCGCTGTGCTCGCCCTCGGCGTCGATGGTCCAGTATTCCTGCGGCACGAACGCGGCGATTTCGTCCTCGCGCTCGCAGATCATCCGCAGCGCCGGGCTCTGCACGCGCCCGGCGGACAGGCCGCGCCGCACTTTCTTCCACAACAATGGCGAGAGATTGAAGCCCACCAGATAATCGAGCGCGCGCCGCGCCTGCTGCGCGTTCACCAGGTCGAGCGAGAGCTCGCGCGGGTGCATGACCGCCTCGCGGATGGCGTTCTTGGTGATCTCGTGGAACACCACGCGCTGCGTGGTTTTGCCCTTGAGCTCGCCGCGTTCCTTGAGAATCTCGTGCAGGTGCCAGGCGATGGCCTCGCCTTCGCGGTCGGGGTCGGTCGCCAGCAGCAGCGTCGAGGATTTCTTCAGTGCCTTCGAGATCGCCGTGACGTGCTTTTCGTTGCGCTCGATCTGGCGGTACTGCATGGCGAAGTCGTGGTCGGGATCGACCGCGCCTTCCTTGGGCACCAGGTCGCGCACGTGCCCGTAGGAGGCCAGGACCTCGTAGTCCTTGCCCAGGTATTTCTTGATCGTGCGCGCTTTGGCGGGCGATTCGACGATGACGAGGTTGTCGGCCATGCCTTAAACTTCAGAGCTTCCTAAAACGAAAAACCGCGGACGGACCGCGGGTCATGACTGCCGCTGATTTCGCGCCCGCTCAATGGGGCACCTGCGCGGGCAGTTCGTACACCATGTCTTCCATGCGCTCGCAGGCCGCTTCCTCGCCCGGCTGGCAGGAAAGCACCATCAGTACCACCCATTTCACCTGCTCGATACTCAACTCTTCGGCGTCGAGCGCCAGCAGCCGCTCGATGACGATCTCGCGTTGCGTGGTTGAGAGAATGCCGCCACGCTCGAGCGAGAGCAGGAGCCCCCGGCAGCCGGCATCGAGCCGTGCGCATTCGTCGCCGGTATAGAGCCGGAACGCGCGCTCGTGGGCCCGCAGCCCTGGGCGGGCGCGCTCGTCGGCCAGCTCTGCCAGCCAGTCGAGCGCCCGCTCGACGCTGGCGCCGCGGAAGCCGGCGTCTTCCAGGTCACGGGCGATGTCGGCCCGCAGGGCGATAGCCGGCAGCTCTTCGAACAGGTAGTGATCGAAGACGTAGACCAGAATGTCGAATACGGTGTTTTCCATTGACCTGCGGCTACTCAATTGACCCGTGCATACCGCCCTCCCGGGTGCAGTCCAACCCTTCCCTCGAGTTCGAGGATCAGCAGCATGGATGCCAGGTGAGGGCTGTGTAGACCGGTCCGGTCTACCAGAGCATCAATGCTCTGGGGCTCGAACCCGAGCGCATCTAACAGGATTTCATAGTCCTTGTCCAACCCAGGGCCTTTAGCCGCAGCAGCCGCGGGGCCGTCTGCTGATTCTGTAATGTCTTGTTTTGTAAAAGGAATCTTGAGCTCGGAGAGGATGTCGGCAGCGGT
>JAYUZI010000067.1:0-5149 GCA_043751915.1 Gammaproteobacteria bacterium
GGCTCGTCGATCACCGTCAGGTCCGGCTCCAGCGTTTTGCGCTGGCTGCCGGGGTGTGATCGGACTACCAGGAGGTGTGCAAATGCCACTGAATCTGGATGACAAGAAGGCGCTGGTGGCGGAAGTCAGCGCGATTGCGGCCAAGGCCCAGTCGCTGGTGGCTGCCGAGTACCGCGGTCTGACGGTAACCGAGATGACCGAACTGCGTGCCAGGGCGCGCGGCCAGGGCGTGTACATGCGTGTGGTCAAGAACACGCTGGCGCGCCGGGCCGTGGCCGGCACTGCATTCGAGAACATTGGCTCGGTACTGAAGGGTCCGCTGGTGCTGGCTTTCTCGAAGGACGACCCGGGCGCGGCGGCGCGGCTGGTCAAGGCCTTCGCGAAGGACCACGACAAGCTGGTGGCGACGGCCGTGTCGCTTGGCGGGCAGCTGTTGCCCGGCAAGGATCTTGACAAGGTCGCGAGCCTCCCGACGCGCGAACAGGCGCTGGCCAAACTGATGGGCCTGATGAAGGCACCCATACAGAAACTGGCTGGCACGCTCAGCGCAACGCCTTCGAAGCTGGTACGGACTCTGGCTGCTGTGAGAGATCAGCGGCAGGCCGCCGGCGCGTAAGCGACAAGTTAGTTCCCCCCAAAATATTTACGACACATTTTTAAGAGTTCAGGAGACGACAATGGCTGTTTCGAAAGACGAGATTCTGGATGCGATCGCCAAGATGAGCCTGATGGACGTGGTTGATCTGATCGCGGACATGGAGAAGAAATTCGGCGTGACCGCGGCGGCCCCGGTGGCCATGGCGGCGAGCGGCGGCGGCGGTGCGGCGGCAGCGGCCCCGGTTGAAGAGCAGACCGAGTTTTCGGTCACCCTCAAGGAATATCCGGCCGACAAGAAAGTCACGGTCATCAAGGTGGTGCGCGAACTCACTGGACTGGGGCTCAAGGAAGCCAAGGACCTGGTCGAGGGCGCGCCCGCAGTGGTGAAGGACAGCGTCAACAAGGCCGATTCCGAGACCATGAAGAAGAAGCTGGAAGAAGCGGGCGCCAAGGTCGAGATCAAGTAGCACCAGCGCGCGCCGCCCGGAGTCCCCGTGTGCGGGGGCTGCGAACCGCGGCGCGTGACTTGGTGCCATTGAGGCTGAACAGCCCTTTGACCACCAAGCTGCGCGCCGCTTTCTGACGTATTGAAGAGGGTTCAACGATGGCTTATTCCTTCACCGAGAAAAAGCGCATCCGCAAGGATTTCGGCAAGCAGCCGGGGATCCTCGGTGTGCCGTATCTGCTGGCCATCCAGCTCGATTCCTACCGCAGCTTCCTGCAGGCGGATGCGCCCGAGGAGTCGCGGGTCACGCGCGGTCTGCACGCCGCGTTCAAGAGCGTGTTCCCGATCTCGAGCTATTCGGGCAACGCGACGCTCGAATACGTGAGTTATCGGCTCGGCGAACCCGTGTTCGATGTGAAGGAATGCCAGTTGCGCGGCCTCACCTACGCGGCCCCGCTGCGCGTCAAGGTGCGGCTTATCGTGCTCGACAAGGAGGCGCCCGGCGCCAAGAAGCCGGTCAAGGACGTACGCGAACAGGAAGTGTACCTGGGCGAACTGCCGCTGATGACCGACAACGGCACCTTCATCGTCAACGGCACCGAGCGCGTCATCGTCTCGCAGCTGCACCGCTCGCCCGGCGTGTTCTTCGATCACGACCGCGGCAAGACCCATTCGTCGGGGAAGCTGCTATTCTCCGCGCGCATCATTCCCTACCGCGGCTCCTGGCTCGACTTCGAGTTTGACCCCAAGGACTGCGTGTTTGCGCGTATTGACCGGCGCCGCAAACTGCCGGTATCGATCATTCTTCGCGCCCTTGGCATGAACGAAGCCGAAGTGCTCGACATCTTTTTTGAAAAGAACGCCATCGACCTGTCGAAGGACGCCGTGGCGATGGAACTCGTGCCCTCACGCCTGCGCGGCGAGACCGCCGGTTTCGAGATCCGCATCGGCAACCAGGTCATCGTCGAAGAAGGCCGGCGCATCACGGCGCGCCATGTGCGCCAGCTCGAGGACTCGGGCGTGAAGCTCCTGCCCGTGCCGCGCGACTACCTGTACGGCAAGGTGCTTGCCCATGACGTGGTCAACACCGACACTGGCGAGATCATCGCCAAGGCCAACGAGGTGCTGACCGCGGTCAACGTCGAGAAGTTGATCGATGCCGGTATCACCCGCATCTATACTCTGTACACCAACGATCTCGATCGTGGTCCGTACATCTCCGATACGCTGCGTATCGACCCGACCAAGACGCGCCTCGAGGCGCTGGTCGAGATCTACCGCATGATGCGCCCGGGCGAGCCGCCCACCAAGGACGCGGCCGAGAACCTGTTCAACAACCTGTTCTTCAACAACGAGCGCTACGACATCTCCGGTGTCGGGCGCATGAAGTTCAACCGCCGCGTGGGCCGCAAGGAAATCACCGGCTCAAACGTGCTGTCGAAACAGGACATCCTCGACGTCTTAAAGGTACTGATCGATATCCGCAATGGCAACGGCGCCGTTGATGACATTGACCATCTGGGCAACAGGCGTGTGCGCTCGGTTGGTGAAATGGCTGAGAACGCTTTCCGAGTAGGCCTGGTGCGCGTCGAGCGCGCGGTCAAGGAGCGATTGACGATCGCCGAATCCGAGCCGCTGATGCCGCAGGAAATGATCAACGCCAAGCCGGTGGCCGCCGCCGTCAAGGAATTCTTCGGTTCCTCGCAGCTCTCGCAGTTCATGGACCAGAACAACCCGCTCTCCGAGGTCACGCACAAGCGGCGCGTCTCGGCGCTCGGACCCGGCGGCCTGACGCGCGAGCGCGCGGGCTTCGAAGTGCGCGACGTGCACCCGACGCACTACGGGCGCGTCTGCCCGATCGAGACGCCGGAAGGACCGAACATCGGCCTGATCAATTCGCTCTCGGTATACGCGCGCACCAACGACTACGGCTTTCTCGAAACGCCATACCGGCGCGTCGAGAACAGCCGTGTGACCGACAAGATCGATTACCTGTCGGCCATCGAGGAGGGCGAGTTCGGCATCGCGCGCGCCGACGCGCGCCTCGACGCCAAGGGCATGCTGACCGACGAGCTGGTCTCCTGCCGCATCCAGAGCGAGTTCACGCTGCTGCCGCGTGAGCGCATCAACTACATGGACGTCAGCCCGAAGCAGATCGTTTCGGTGGCGGCCTCGCTGATCCCGTTCCTTGAGCACGACGATGCGAACCGCGCGCTCATGGGTTCAAACATGCAGCGCCAGGCGGTGCCGACGCTGCGTTCGGAAGCGCCGCTGGTGGGCACCGGCATGGAGCGCCCCGTGGCCATCGATTCGGGCGTCACCGTGTTGGCACGCCGTGGTGGCGTGGTCGACTCGGTCGACGCTTCGCGCATCGTGGTGCGGGTCAATGACGACGAGACCACGGCTGGCGAACCGGGCGTCGACATCTATAACCTCACCAAGTACACGCGTTCCAACCAGAACACCTGCATCAACCAGCGGCCGCTGGTGAATGCGAACAACCGCATCGCCCGTGGCGACGTGCTGGCGGATGGCCCTTCCACGGATCTGGGCGAACTCGCACTTGGCCAGAACATGCTGGTCGCATTCATGCCCTGGAACGGCTACAACTTCGAAGACTCGATCCTGATCTCCGAGCGAGTGGTGCAGGAAGATCGCTTCACGACGATTCATATCGAGGAGCTGACCTGCGTGGCGCGCGACACCAAACTGGGGCCGGAGGAAATCTCCGCCGACATCCCCAACGTCGGTGACGCGGCGCTCGCCAAGCTCGACGAGGCGGGCATCGCCTTCATCGGCGCCGAAGTGCGCGCCGGCGACATCCTGGTCGGCAAAGTCACGCCCAAGGGCGAGACCCAGCTGACCCCGGAAGAGAAACTGCTGCGCGCGATCTTCGGCGAGAAGGCGAGCGACGTGAAGGACACCTCGCTGCGCGTGCCCCCGGGCATGGACGGCACCGTGATCGACGTGCGCGTATTCACGCGCGATGGCGTCGAGAAGGACACGCGCGCCCAGTCGATCGAGAAATCGGAAATAGAGCGCGTGCGCAAGGATCTGCAGGACCAGCGCCGCATTCTCGAGGACGATCTGTATTCGCGCGTGCACGGCATGCTGCTCGGCAAGAGTGCCGCGGCGGGGCCGAAGAAGCTCAAGCCTGGCGCCAGGGTCGATGCTGAATACCTGGGGACGCTGACGCGCGAGGAGTGGTTCGAGATCCGTCTCGAAGACGAAGAAGCCAACACTGCGCTCGAGGCCGCGGGCGAGCGACTGCGCACGCAACAGCAGGCCTTCGACAAGCGCCTCGAAGAGAAGCGCGCCAAGATCACCGCGGGCGACGATCTTGCCCCCGGCGTGCTCAAGATGGTCAAGGTCTATCTGGCGGTGAAGCGCCGCGTGCAGCCCGGCGACAAGATGGCCGGGCGCCACGGTAACAAGGGCGTGATCTCCACGATCGTGCCGGTCGAAGACATGCCGTACCTTGATGACGGCACGCCGGTCGATGTCGTGCTCAATCCCCTGGGCGTGCCTTCGCGCATGAACGTCGGCCAGGTGCTCGAGACGCACCTGGGCTGGGCGGCGAAGGGCCTGGGCCTGAAGATCGGCCGCATGATCGACGCGCAGGCCTCGAGCAACGAGGTGCGCGGCTTCCTTGATCAGATCTACAACCAGACCGGCGGCCAGAAGGAGCAGCTGGACGAGCTGACCGATCCCGAGATCGTCGAACTGGCGGGCAACCTGCGGCGCGGCGTGCCGATGGCAACGCCGGTATTCGACGGCGCGGCGGAGAGCGACATCAAGGGGCTCCTGAAGCTTGCCGATGTGCCGCTGTCCGGGCAGACCTGGCTCTACGACGGGCGGACTGGCGAACGGTTCGATCGGCAGGTGACGGTCGGCTACATGTACATGCTCAAGCTCAACCACCTGGTCGATGACAAGATGCACGCGCGTTCCACCGGGCCGTACAGCCTGGTCACGCAGCAGCCGCTGGGCGGCAAGGCGCAGTTCGGCGGCCAGCGCTTCGGTGAGATGGAAGTCTGGGCGCTCGAAGCCTATGGCGCAGCGTATACGCTGCAGGAAATGCTGACAGTGAAGTCCGACGACACGATC